>NZ_AP019400.1:6492500-6792500 GCF_004295585.1 Cohnella abietis
ATCGATACTAGCTTCGTAGTTGTAAGCGGTTACAGTGATTTCCAATACACGCAGCAGGCTGTCCAAAACAACAGCATAAAGGATTATCTGCTCAAACCGATTTACTGGGCGGATTTGGTCAAAGCGGTTACTAAGGTTCACCAAGAAACGCACACCAAAGATCCCGTGGCTCTCGATAATAATGAAATCGACAGCAGCGGAATCTCAGAAACTCGGAATATCATTAAACGTGCCAAACAATTTATCCGAGCCAACTATAATAAAGAAATTAGTCTTCAGATGGTTGGAGATTATCTTTACTTAAACCCTTCCTACTTCAGCATGTTATTCAAAAATCAATCCGGAGAAAACTTTCTGGATTACCTTACGAGAATCCGCATAGAGAATGCTAAACGATTGCTTGTGGAGACGAATCTCAAAATATATAAAATATCCGAGATGGTCGGTTACAAAAGTGAGAAGCATTTTATAACAGTCTTTAAGAAAAACATGGGATATTCTCCAAACCAACATCGCCAGTATGGGAAGTGAAGGAAGCAAGTTCTATTGGTGCGGCTTTGTGAACTTCACTTTTCCTTCTACAACGGTCAGCAATACTTCAAAATCGTCTGTAATCGCAATAAAATCAGCATCCTTACCTACCTCTATCGTTCCTTTGCGATGACCGAGCCCAATAACATTTGCTGGATTCCGGCTAGCAAGATGCACGGCTTGGTCCAGAGGGACATCGCAAAGCTTAACAACATTTTCGACAGCCCGGATCATACTTAAAGTACTTCCAGCCAGATTCCCTTCCTTGGTTCTAGCAATTCCCCGGTTTACATTAATAGTTAAGCCTCCCGAAGCATAATCCCCGTCTGGCAAATTACCTGCCCGGATACAATCGGTAATAAGAACTGTTTTATCTAAGCCTTTGGCCGCCAGAACCAGCCTGATTGTCGCCGGATGCAGATGTATTCCGTCAGCGATAACTTCCGTTGATACCCGACTGTCCGTTAGAAGAGCACCAACGAGCCCCGGTTCTCGATGATGCAGAGCATTCATCCCGTTAAACAGGTGAGTACCATGGGATACCCCGGCTTCGAACGCTTTAATTGCGTCCTCATAAGAACAACAAGAATGTCCAGCAGAAACGGTTACCCCGCTGCTCCTCGCCGTTGTAATTATTTGATTGTCCGGGTCCATTTCCGGTGCAAGTGTAATAAGCTTGAAATCCTCTTCAAGTAAGCGAATATAGCCCATGAGCTCCTCATGATCTGGAGTGCGGATACAATCTGGGTTTTGGGCGCCTTTTTGCTTAATATTAATAAAAGGCCCTTCGAGATGAACACCTAGCAGGCTTGCCCCCTCCGTCCCCCGCGTCTTGCACTCTTTGGCTGCGTGGATCGCTGTCAGGATGTCCTCATGCTCCGCAGTAACTGTCGTCGCCAGAAAACCCGTAGTTCCCGTTGAAGCCAGATAGGTCGATATACCGTTTAATGATTCGTATGTTCCATCCATCACATCATAGCCATCTCCTCCATGAATATGAATATCAATAAACCCTGGTGAAATGATTCCATCAGTAAGCTCAATCGTTTGAAAGCCGCTCTCCGCAGGAGCTTCCCTTAATATCGCTTCTATTTTCCCGTCAACGACAACAATTGCTCCACCATCGATGACTTCAGTTGGGGTTATGATTTGCTTCCCTTTGTATATGGTTTTGGTTTTCCCCACGTTCTGACCTCCCAGTCTGACTACAGCCTCATTACAACAGAATAACTCACGACTAATCCATTTCCCATGACTCAATATTCACCTTTCTTCCTGTTTCTATTGGATTTTTGCAGTTTCGATGGGTTCTGGGTTCCGATCTAGCACTTGTTTGTTCAGTTGCGAGAGAATTTGAAAAAACGTATGAAAAAGAAGAAAAAACCTTGAAAGGCACGAAGCCAATCAAGGTTAAAAACAACATGATGTGTCAGACCTCTTTAATTGCTTTTTGCAGGTCGATTTGGTTCATGAACATCTTTAACTATTTTATAGACTTCATTTGGATCTATAGTATAGTATTCATCGTTGAATAGTGCTTCCCATAGCCAGACAAAAAAGTCACGAGCATTTTTAGGAGGATCAAAAGGAGGAAGGCAAGAATCAAATAATCGTTCAAGGTCTAATTCCGATCTTGATAAATAATAGCTTAATGCTAGCTTTGCTTTACTCTTATTTTCTTTGCTCAAACTTTGAAAATACTCCACAAATAATTCATTAATTATAATTTTGTATTGAGTTTCGTCTGAAAAGTCCACAAGTCTGTATTTCTCGACAACTTCATCGTCATCTCCTCGGCCTGTTATTGGACTTAGCAAATCGAGTAAAAATAAGGGTTTACGATCTTCAACTTGTTCACTTCTCTTTTAATCATTTTATTGGGGTTAAAGAAGGGACATTATATAATTGTTCATTTCAATAACATACAGTTACGTGTGTTGTACGAAATAAATTCTCTTCCTCCCTTTTAAATCCTCTTCCCCGATAATCTCCCTTCGCTAAATGTATAAGATTGGTTGTTTGCTGACCAATATCGGTTATTTTTCATTCTTTTACTGTCATGAAAAATGTCCCTTATGAGTGGTATTTCTTTTCAACACACAGTTATTTCTTAATATTCATTCCGAAATCACTACCATATTGCAGGGTTACGTCCCAAACCTGCTTCGTAACAGTTCCATCCTTTTGGTATTGGATTTGCTTAGGTAACTTTAGAGAAACAACATAATTACCCGGCTGAATAGATCCGTTTTTATCACTTAGATACCAAGGGATGCTGATCTCAAATTGTTCCCGAGGAGCGAGCTTTCCAGTAAGTGGAGGAAGTTTGTATTCGTAGACGATTGGGTTAATCGAGTCGATAGAATTGCCTTTGTATACAGTCAGTGAGAGAGGGACTTTATCAACTTCGATTGATGCGTCACTCGTATTCATCAGCGTAAAGTTGAAAGGTAAAACGGGTCGCTCCGCAATAGAATATACGTCACCGCTTGGCGGAACAAGCATACCGTAAAATGGTTTGGTTATTCCCGATTGATTAAGATCCTGCTTCGAATTAAGCTTTACGTTCTCGATATTTTGAACGGAGGCCCTAAACGTTGCATCTGAACCGGCATAAGAAAGGAGTGTTTTAAACAACCTAATTTCTCCAAGCTTGGGTGGATTGATGTTTTCGTTATCGATATAGACGAATTCCGATTTGCCTCGGATAGAACCATCCGGTCCTATGGCTTCAAGAACAATTTGCTTCCCACTAATGTCTTGATTTATTTTAACCGTTCCACCGGTGACCTTAATCGATCCACTGTCTCTAGAATCGATGTTAAGGTTGCCAAGTGTTACAGAACCATCTTTGCTTTTGAGGTTAAGTCCAGCGAGAGTCGTGGGGCCGAAGACCTCAATTTGATTAAGATTACCGTTTTCTTTGGTTGCAGGTTGAAAGTTAACAATCGATCCCGTCGCTTCGGTAAAAGATCGAAGCGGGATAAACGTCTGATTCTTATAACTAATGACTGTCATCCCGGTCGAGGTGCTTAGCTCCTTGACCTGACTGCCATTATGAATGGTAATCTTACTTGGGAAGAGTACCCCCTGAATAGCATTCGAGGCGATAGCAGCTGTCGAGAAGCAAAGTGTAATACCACATAAGAGTCCAATCCAGAATTTATTCATTACCACCACTCCTTTTTTCTTTTATTTACCAACTATACCGAAATTATCACCAAAAGTTTCGATGGTCATTTTATAGGTAATAAGCTCGATACGGTTCTTTAGCCCTGACACACATTTCCTTCTAAAAGAACCCCGCGAGCAGGCTTCTACTGAAAGCTTGTTCGCGGGGTTCCGAGGGTAATATTATGTTTAATGATGCTGCGAGTGAAACCCGATCTCTACCGCCACCAAGCGGTAGTTGGAAACTCAGCGGCACCGATGGTGACAGTCTGTCCAATTCTAGGGGTGGCTATAGCTACATTGTTCGCTTTAGCAGCTTTAGTGGAACGTTCCGCAGGGTCCGTCCAATCGTGTAACGCCAGCGTAAAAGCACCCCAATGGATGGGAATCATCAGCTTTCCTTTTACATCTTGATGCGCTTGAACCGTTTCCTCTGGAAGCATGTGAATCGCGGCCCATTTCTCATCGTACTGTCCGCACTCCATTAAGGTGAGGTCGAAGGGGCCGTACTTGCTTCCAATCTGCTCGAAGTGTGGTCCATAGCCGCTATCGCCGCTGAAAAATACCTTCGCTTGTTTCCCCATAATGACCCAAGAGCACCAAAGCGTAGAATTCCGGTCCCCCACGCTTCTCCCCGAGAAGTGACGCGCTGGTGCACTGGCAAGAGACAGCCCTTCGAAATCAAATTCATCCCACCAATCATGCTCCGTGATAATGGCTGGGTCCACGCCCCATCTCTCTAGATGAGCTGCGACACCAAGTGGGACGATAAAACGTTTCACCTTGTGCATCAGCTTCTTGATGGAACCATAGTCCAGATGATCATAATGGTCGTGGGAAAAGATGACCGCGTCAATGGACGGGAGCTGTTCGATCTCTATGGGCAAGCTTTCACTGAACCTTTTACCCCCAAATACCGGAAAAGGCGAAGGCCTTTTACCTAGCATCGGGTCTAGAAAAATAGTTTTACCATCCAACCGCAGTAGAATCGCAGAGTGACCAAACCATGTAACAGAGGGCAATCCCCCGTTCGGAATGCCCACCGGCAAAAGTGGCACGGCTTTGATCGGCGAGGATGGCTTCCCCTTAGGGTTACCTTTTACAAAATCCACAAGGAGTTTGACTGTTGATCGGAAGTTCATATTCATGCTGGTGGGAATTTGATTAACGAACTTGTTGTTGGAGCGATTAGTAGACTTGCTGATTAACTGTCTGCTTGTCTGCGATGCTTTGCCTCCGAGAACAGGATAGAATCTCAGTACAAGCAATCCAATTAGGATTATCCCTAATACGATTATTAGTGCTATTAGCAAGGTAGTTTCCTCTTCTCACAGCTTAATCTGTCATGATAGCCATTATAACATTTTAAGCCATGAGACAACGACATCCGCTGTTCAGAAGGGATAGGATTACTATCCGGTTACCTAATCTGCTACGAGTAGAAGCTAAGCACATCGCTCCATCTCCATTGCTCAAAGAAGTTCGATCCAAGATCAATATTCGTAATCCATACAGAGGGATGCTTCCCACTTCGACCAGATACTAACACGCTTGCTTTGCTTCTGTCGGACCGAACCCACGTAAGCTGCTCAACTTGGCGGATATATTCCGGATTAAAATCACCGAACCGCTTAGGCGGCTGCGTTAGTGGTTTATCTTGCGGACCCTGCAGTCTAACCTCAACTAAGGTAGGCAACGGCAATTTCGCTGAACTGCCAAGCTCCTTACGTTCTAATGCTCGAGAAACAACGATGTGCTGCTGACCTTCCCAAGTAAAGCTTTGATCGACATATCCTTTAGGAGTATAGATGACTGGCTTGCCCACTTGAGCCTCTACTACCTTAAGCTGCTTGTTGCTTGTAGCCTCTCTCCCAACTCCACCGATATAAGCAAGCTTATCCGCACGATCAGACCATTTGAACCACTCACTATCATTAAGCATTTGATCCACCTTCGTAAAAGCAGTTCCATCCGCACCCAATAGGCATAAGGTATTGCCGTCAGCTGACAAAGATGCGGTAGGGGTCGCTAAGAATGCAATCCATCGTCCTGTTGGAGAAAACTTGAACACACTGGTTCCAACGGCAAAGAAATCATCAGACATTTGTGGGAGTACAAACAATGTTTTAGTATGCGCCGCCTTCTCTTGTTCATTTTTCTTTAACGATATTTCGAGAATTTGGACAGGTGTCCATCCATTTGGCAGCAGCTGCGCAGTGGTTGAGGCAATAAACCCGCTCCCATTAGGTAGCCATGAGAAGTTATTAATTCCTTCCGCCACTTTCGTTTGCATATCCAGCTTATCTGGTTTCACCCAAACTAGCTTCTGCTCGCTTAGGAAGGCAAGGTGATTACGATACGGGGACCATTGATAATTGTCTCCTCCAGTTGGCGATACAAGATGGCTTTGCCCAGTAGGAACGTGCCATAATCTAAGCTCCCGCCCTTCTTGTCCTTTCGTGTAGGCAATCCACTCCCCATCAAACGACCATTTTGGCTTTCTGATGGTTTGCTCTCCTTTAGTCAGCTGCGTCTCCGTTCCACCAGCCTTGATCCAGAGATCACCACCTCTTACGAATGCCGCTTTAAGTGCCGGCTCTGGGGTAGCAGCAAGTGCCTCGGCTTTTCCTAGCCAGATAATAAGGGTCATCGCCGTCAAAATTAAGCTGATTTTTCTACTTATAGTCATGTTCTGTCTCCTCTAAAGGTTAGTTTCAAGCGCGTCGTTGTCTAATCGTTCTACGTTTTCCTCCAGTTGGAAAAATTATGCGAATATGGACGACATTCACCCACAATTCCGCACAAAAAACCCGCATGAGCTCCCACACCACAAGGTCGGTAGTCTCTACGGGTTTGTATGACAACATTTTATTTTCTTAATAGCTCACGTACTAGCGTTACAGCGGAACCAACCCTAGACGCTCGACCATGCTTGCTGATGTAGGTGTAGTCAGTTAAGTTTACTCCTGCATCCTTAATCGCATAAGCAAAATCGTCGTCAAGCATGAGCCTGTACTCCCACACCCGCTTCTGCCAATGAGGTACCTCCTCCAGCATACGAGCATCCTCCACTGCAGGATGAATATAAGTTTCACTAATTCCTTCCGGAAGATCGTACATTTTCTCAACCATTGATTGTTTGAAGGTCTCATAGGTCTCGCCCTCCAGAACATGGAATGGATGAGACAGTAAATAGTCGGGGATCGCCACTCCGAATACTCCGGCAAGCGACGATGCCTTAGCAACTATCCGTTCAACTCCTGGTATGGTGGCTAGGAGAGGGTCTGACGGGTGCACCTTGCGAAATAAGCGGAATGGCAGCTTCCATCTCGCACACTGTCTTATCGCCTGAGGAATGTGGCTTCTTCCTGTAGCCATACCGTATAAGCTCCCCATATGATTATCCACATGGGTAAGTGGAATATTGAACCTTTGTGCTGCCTCGTACTGAGCGTTTATTTCCTTCATCACAGCTCCAGTATCGGCGCTACGCTCGAACTCTTCTACCGTCTTATGCATATAACCACTCTCATCGTGCAAAGAATGATCGCCAGTCAGGCTCTTCCACCTAATCGCGTCGAACTCACTTGTCAGCGTTAGATGTAAGCCGATATTGGCTTGCCCTCTACGCTTGCACCACTCTGCCGCTTCCTCAAAACCCGGAGCTGGTGCCATAATGGTCGCCGAGGAAACCTTGCGTTCCTCCAGTAAATGCATAATCGCTTTATTCATAGGCGGGCTTTGACCAAAATCGTCGCAGTTAATAATGAGATGCTTAGGACTCATGCTCAGGCTTCCTTTCTATTTTCACGAAAAACGAAATAATAATGGAAATGACAAGCAGACCAAATGGAACAACACTAATCAAATAGCGGAAAGTAGATTCAGGATCTGGTCCTGGCTTATCGCCGCTTTCATATCCGAAAAATATTCCAACAATAAGGAAGGCAAGCGCAGAAATCAGTCCACTCGAACGGGTAATGAACCCACTAACAGCAGTATAGACACCTTCACGTCTGCTGCCCGTTTTAGCGTAATCCTGATCAATAATAATTCCGTTGACGATTGGTGGGGTCACGAGGAATCCTGCCAATCCAAAGCCTACCAGCACACCTGCAATAATACCGCTTAACAGTGTCGTACCGAACCATAACGGAATAACAGATAACGCATAAGCAATGAACGACAATCTCCAGCCTTTTACGGGATCCATTTTACGAATTAGCCAGAACCAGACAGCAACGAGCGGAATAACAGAAACGAAAATCGAAGCCAGCAAAATGGCATTCTGAGCCTCTGGGATTCTGAGCACATATTTAGCGTAAAAGGGAATCATTGAGCTGAGCAAGCCGTTAACCGTCTGGGCGAATGAGTTCGCGATGTTAACTAGCCAGAAGGTTTTGTTCCTAAAGGTTTCACGGAAAGCCTCCTTGAAGCCCAGCTGTGGACCCAATGCTGCTTCTTTATCTTCCTGCACGTTTTTTAAGAACAGTAGCATGAACCCAGCGAACACTAGCGCGTAGAGAATCGACATATTGCTGAAGCCCATGGCATCGAACAATAGGGGTGTAAGGGCCGTTCCTATAAGCAACGCGACAATTTGAAAGCCCTGCTGAATAGCTGAAGCTCTAGCACGCACGCGGTCTCCCTTGAACAGCTCTGGAAAAAGAGCCCCGTAGTTGACCCAAATGACGGTAGCTACCGCTTCATATAACACTAGTGCGATCAGAAACCACGTAAAGAGCCCCATCTCTGACAAACCTTTAGGTGGAGAAAATACCATAATAAATGTGAGCATGAATAGCGGAATTGCCCCGAAAATCCACGGACGTCTGCGACCGTATTTGGATTTGGTTCTATCGGACCAATAGCCGAATAAAGGCTGGTTAACCGCATCCCAGATGAGAAAAATAGTACGCGCCAATGTTGCGAGTCCGATACTAAGGCCCAGCTTATCTACGTAATAATAGCTGTAGAAGGAGCTAAACGCCTGGCTCGGTATCATCATTGCCAGCATACCAAAAGCATACATCATCGGGGAATTCAGATACTTCTGTCTCATAGTGCACCCTCCGCCATGTTTCACAATGTAAACGCATCCATGAATTATTATATTCTCTCTATATGTCTCTATTACCTTCTCATTTTCCATACGGTCTGCGTGTTTTTTGCAAGATTCTGGCGATAATTGCGTTTGGTGAAAATGAGGGTAGCGCTGGGATGCGGCATAATTAGCGGAGAGCGGAGTTACTCAATATTCTCGTATATTGGGGCTGGTAGTAGCGTGTTTTGGTGGGAGATGCTCGATTATTTCGGGCAACTGGCCTGGCTCGGGGCTTGTTTAGGGCGAGATGCTCGATTATTTCGAGCAACTGGTCTGGCGTGAGGCTCGTTTGGCGGAGATGCTCGATTATTTCGGGCAACTGGTCCGGAGTGAGGCTCGTTTAGGGCGAGATGCTCGAAATTTTCGAACAACAGGCTCGGGGCGGGGCTCAATTGGGCGCAGATGCTCGATTATTTCGTGAAACTGGTCCGGCGTGGGGCTCGTTTGAGCGGAGATACTCGAAATTTTCGAGCATCGGATCCGGCGGCGGCTTGTTTAGGGCGAGATATTCGATTATTTCGTACAACGGGTCCGGCTTGAGGGGCGTTTGAGCGGAGTTGCTCGATTATTTCGTGCAACGGGTCCGGCTTGAGGGGCGTTTGGGTAGAGATACTCGATTATTTCGTGCAACTGGCCCGGCGCGGGGCTCGTTTGGCGGAGGTGTTCGATTATTTCGTGCAACTGGCTCGGTGCGGGGCTCGTTTGGCGGAGGTGTTCGATTATTTCGTGTAACAGGTCCGGCGCGGGGGGCGTTTGAGCGGAGATGCTCGATTATTTCGTGCAACTGGTCCGGAGTGAGGCTCGTTTAGGGCGAGATGCTCGAAAATTTCGAGCACCGGACCCGACAGGGGCTTGTTTAGAGCGCAGATGCTCGATTATTTCGTGTAACGGGTCCGGCGCGTGAAGCGTTTAGGTGGAGTTGCTCGATTATTTCGAGCAACGGGCCCACTTCATCGGGGAGACTCCCACCGCTATGGCCGCCCCCAACATACCGGGTTCACCTAATCATTCATTAAGAATGCGGCTAGCATACGGGTACCGAAACCAGTCGCTCCAACCGCGAATTCTCCTTTGGCGGAGGACGAATCCTTCGGCCCATTCATGTCGATATGTGCCCACTTTAGCGAAGGATGAACAAATTTGCGTAAAAATAAGGACGAAGTAATGACTCCCGCTTCGCCGACCCGGCTAATATTGCATGCATCGGCATAATCGCTGTCCAAATAAGATTCGTATTCGTCCACCAGTGGGAGCTGCCATACTCGCTCTCCGAATGGCTCGCCAGCGGATTTGAGCGCTTGGACCAGCTCGTCATCTCCCAATATGCCGGCAAGCTTGGAACCGAGTGCTCCGACAACCGAATAAGTCAGCGTTGCTAGGTCAATCGCTTGCTCGGCTCCAATACGGTGAGCGTAAATCAAAGCATCCGCTAGAACGAGTCGTCCTTCCGCATCTGTATTGCCTACCTGTACCGTCAGTCCGTTCGCATAACGGATAATTTCTCCGGGTAGCATGGCACGGTCTGAAGGACTGTTTTCCGCGGATGGCACCAACACTGCGACATTCGCACCCGCTCCACTACGTACCAAGATATCGAGAGCCCCGAGCACTGCCGCCGCTCCGGCCATATCCATCCGCATGTCGCTAATGTCGTTGTCACGCTTGAGACTAATGCCGCCCGTATCGAACGTGATGCCTTTACCAATCAAAGCAACGAGCGGTTTCGTTTCGTCCGTGCAATACCGCACCTCAATAAACACGGGCGAATGCACGCTGCCTTTGCCTACAGCCATCAAGCCGGCAAAACCAAGGCGCTCCAGCTCCTCGCCTTCATAGACGAAAACTTGCGCTTTAGAGCCCTCGAACCTTTCCACCGTTCTTTCGGCCAATGTACTGGGACGCAAATAATTAGGAGGCTCGTTAGTCAGATCGCGCGCCCACATCGTGCTTTCTGCTCGTACTTGACCACGCTGGATCGCCTCTCGCGATTCCATACTTTCCTCGCCGACGAAATACACGGTCACAGTTTGTCTGTTATCCGAGTCAGTGTCCGTGTCTGTGTCGGCATCCGTGTCCGTGTCCGTTGCAGAGTCCTTGTCCGCATCCGTCTTTTTCTTATATTTATCGAACGAATAAGTGCCGAGTAGCGTGCCTTCGGCCCAAGCTGCAATCGCATCTGACTTACCGCCATTAACAAAAGTAGCGGCAGATTGTAGCGCTTCGAATGAAACCGACGCTGTCCTGCGCTTTTCCTTCAGTAACGCACGCCCGGCGTTACCTGCCGCCTCTCTTAGGAATGACGATTGAAGCTTCGCCACCTCCCCCAAGCCGACGAGCAAGATATCCGGTTCGCCGCTACGACCATAAAACCACGTCACGGCATGCCTAGCTCCCATGTGCGGTAAAATCGTCATCCCCCTGAACGATTCCCGTATGGTTTGCAATTCCGGCAAGCTTTCCGTGAAGACCGGAAGGATCAATGTCTGTATGAATTCGGCTCCTCCGATTTCAAACTTCATCAAGCCTTTCCTCCATTTGCTTCAACAATCCATGTCTCGAATTCCGGCTTGTCCTCGTATAGGCGGATAACGCGGGCGCCTCTTTGTAATTTGCCATAGCAATTGTACCCTGTCACACGACCGTAGCACAGGCGAATGCCATGAAGGGTTCCGCAATAATCATTATCATGATCGTGACCGACAAAAGTGCCCATCACATCCCCCATCTGAATCATTGCGGCGAACAAACCGCTGTTGATCTTGGGACATTCTACTTCCTCTTCTTTCGTGCCTATCACCTGATCGCCGTTCCATGCGGCTTCGTATTCCGGAATCGGAATGTGGAAAAAGGCAAGAGAGGAAAGGGGCCCCCCATTGTGCTCCGAGAGCTTGCGCGATTGCTCCGTATACCAATTAATTTGATCGGAGTGAATCCATGCGTAGCCACCGATCGCTTCCGGGGCGTTAATACCCGAGTCTAAGAAATACATTGCAGCAGTATCCTTGCTTCCCGTTGAATCTTTTAATTTTAGAACAAAATTGCCAACTCCGTTAATGTCAGCGGGGCCGGCAGCAGAGAGACACAGCTCATTTTCCAACTGGATGTCCAGCAGTTCCTCCTTCGTGACTCCCGCTTCCGCATCGTGATTGCCGAACACGGCTGCCCAAGGAACCTGCGACTCCACGACAGGGGCAATTGCCCTATGAAAAGATGCTTTGGGGTCGGCAACGCCATGACTCCAGATCATGTCTCCTGTCAATACGACTAAATCTGGCTTTTCCGACGCAATGATGCTTTTAACCAAGGCCGCCGTCCGACTGTCGCTTTCCCGATCCTTCTCTTTGTCATCTCCGAAATGCATGTCCGTAAATTGTACGATCGTAAAGGTTCCATCCGACCCGAATTTTAATTGTTTACGCTCCATCCGCTGCACTCCTCCTCAAATCAGGCGCTGAGACTACACATTGATCCGTTGTATATTCCATTTTATCGGCAATAAACCGCTCTAAGGCCATCCGATCCGGGGTTCCCGTGCTTCCACCGAATTGGCTAACCGACATTGCACCACAGGCATTGGCGTACAATAAACATTGCTCGATCGGTTGACCGGATAAAAAGCCGAAAATGTATCCCGCGTTAAAAGAATCTCCAGCCCCAGTCGTATCTATGACAGGAACCTTGAATCCGGACCTGTACTTCGTAGTCTTATCAACCGTCGCTACAGCTCCAGTCGAACCGAGCTTAAGCACGAAATGCCGGCTATGTTTGGAAAGCTCCCTTATACTCTCTTCTATCGAGAATTGACGAGTATATTGTTTGACTTCGACTTCATTCATGAAGAAGACATCCACGACATTCATCAATTCAAATATACCATCATACCATTCTCCTGTATCGTCCCAACCGACATCAATGGAAGTCGTTAATCCAAGCTCCTTCAGTTTAAACACCATTTCCATGTAATCTCTATGATTTTGGCTTCCTTTGTAGCCTGTCAAATGAACATGCCGACCTAGCGTCACGCTTTTCATATCCAGCTGCTGCAAGCTCAGCTCCGCGTTAGAACCTGCATAGGTTATAAAGGATCTATCTTTGTCCGGATTAATGGCAATGGAAATGCCGGTATTATTCAAGGTGCTAGTTTTGATAAATCTGGTATCGATACCATGTCGATTGAATTGCTCCCGTACAAATTGACCGAAGCCATCCCCTCCAAGGTTCCCATTAAAAGCCACCTTCATCCCGAGCTTGGCGAGTGCTAGGCTAAATAAAGCCGCACCGCCACCGACATGGAGAGTCATATTATCAACAAACACTTCTTGTCCAGGCTCCGGTATCTCCCTGCAGCCTGCAACGACCAAATCAATATTCACGTCTCCGATTACTATTGCATCGAATGATTTCAATGTTCATCCCGTCCCCGTAACTGCGGTTTGCTTAATTAAGTCATACATGATCCTTATTAAGCCGCTGGCAGCTTTCGCGCACGACCAAGCGATGCTCTAACACGACATCGGTCGTCGGAATTTCTATTCCGGAAATTTGCTTCAGCAGCACGTCCATCGTTACTGTTCCCATCTGTTGAATGGGCTGCTCCATCGAAGTCAGCGTCGGCCGAACAAGCTCCGTAAACAAGCTTCCGTCAAATCCCATAACGGATATATCCTCCGGCACGCGCAGGTTACGATCCCGAATGCAGTTCATAGCACCAATCGCCATATCATCGCTCACAGCGAATACTGCGGTAGGTCGTCGTTCGATGCTGAGCAGCTCTTTCATTTGTTCATAACCGCTTTTGACCTTGTAATCACCAAATCGGATATACTCATCCATTACTCTTTTATCATTATCTTCCATTGCATTTCGGTAACCGCTGTAACGATTTTGACCTGATGTGATGTCCCGCATGTCGCCCCCGATAAATCCGATTGTTTCATGACCGAGCTCAATCAAATATCGAGTTGCTTCATAAGAAGCGATATAGTCGTCAATGATGACAGATACGAAATCTTGTTCCAGCGGCTTTACGCTAGAAAAAATAACAGGTATTTTGATTTTATGAATGAAGCTACGAATGTCTTCATTCATCTTCTCATGCATGATAATGATGCCTTCGACCCGCATTTCTTGAAATACGTTCAAATACTTTAGCTCTTTGTCTATATTTTCGCTTATATTACATACGAGAAGACTATATCCATTGGCGCTTGCCCGGTCTTCAATGCTGCTAAGAATCGTCGAATAGAAGCTCGATGTGAGATCTGGTACGATAACGCCAATTAAGTTCGTTTTTTTACGTACCAAGCTGCGGGCGATTTGACTCGGAGCATATCCCAACTCTTGTATGGCACGGTTCACTTTAGACTTGAGATCGTCTTTTACGTACCTTTCTCCGTTCAGAACACGGGACACTGTAGTCACCGAGACCCCCGCGTGTTTCGCTACGTCTGTTATTTTGACCTGCATATCTCTCACCTCGTTGAAGAACTGCAAAGCTATCAATGAGATGGATTCGCCGCCAAAGCGATATATCCTCTTCTTCCCTTATTATTCGACAAACAGCGGCTGTGAAAAGGCGGAATAGCCACCTTCCAAATAGACCGCGATTCTCACGTACCCTTCATCCCCTTTGCACGCATACGTCGCCTGCTTGATCCTACCCGTAGTTTCCTGTAGCACTTGTCCATCTTTACCAAAAAACGTGACGTATTTATACATCTTGTCTAACAGCTCATTCGAACGAAGGTTGACCACGATTGTATTTCCATCTACTTGAATTCCGTCGAACCCATAGCCCGTAGAAATATAAAAGTTGCCTTTCGTAATCGCATCGACGATCGCTTCGTTCGTGTTTTCTTTAGCCATGACCATGTTCCAGGCCCGCTTCTCTTGACCGTACACGTGGGAATCGTCGTTGCCGAAGCCCCATACTTTACGTCCAGAGGAGAGCAGAGCGTCCCATTTGTCAAAAGCGATATCGTACTCCGGGTTCCCGTCTCCGTTATAAACTTCAACCCCGAGGAAATTTTCCAGCTTGAACATATCTTCCAAGTTCCAAAAGTTCGAGAAATATCGATTCGGGTGGACAAGTACGGCAAACCCTCCGTTTTCCACCGTCAAATCTACGAATCGCTGATAGTTTTCAATCGTAAATTCATTGCTGTAATTTTCTAAAATACTCCGTGGCGGTTTGACGAGAAGCATGTGCGTTTGTGGACTGCTCACCTCGGTCGCTTCGAAAACCGTCGGAATTTCTCTTTCGCTTACGTGCTCCGTAATTTTGTCATGATCGGAAATACCGAGAAAATCGTATCCTCCGTACATTTTATAAACCGTTTCAAGGGGGAACCAGCCATCGCTGTTTGTCGTATGGTTATGGAAGCTTCCTCTTAACCAAGTCCCTGTCTCTACATACGGGTTCACTATTTTCATCTGTCTTCCCATCCTCTCCTGCGCTTCTTTACTCTTTTATAGAACCGATCATTATTCCCTTGGCAAAATAGCGCTGAACGAAGGGATATATAATAATAATCGGAGTGACAACAACGATAATTGTAGCCATTTTTAGCGAATTTCCGGTGACCGTCATTTTCTCAAGCATTTCATAATTTACGCCGGCTGCTTGATTAAGCGTATCCCGCATCGCTTCCGCGCTCATAAGCATTTCTTGCAACAGCGTGGACAACGGACGTAATTCGGCTTTACGAACATAAAAGGCGCCAGTGAACCAATCGTTCCAATGACCAACAGCGCTAAACAAACCTATGACCGCAATAACCGGTCGACTGAGCGGCATAATAATACGTAAGAAGATAGAAAAGTCGTTATACCCATCAATCCGTGCCGATTCCTCCAAGCTCGGATGAATTTGTTGAAAAAATGTTCGCATAATAATCAAGTTCCATGCACTATACAAGCTTGGAATGACATAAACCCAGATCGTATTAGTAAGATGAATTGATTTTAGAAGCATGTAGTAGGGAATAATGCCCCCGCTGAATAGCATCGTGAAAAAAATGAACATCATAAAAAACTTTCCGCCAGGTAACGTTTTGCTTTTTACCGCATACGCCGCCATCGCCGTCAAAAACAAGCTGCAAATGGTGCCTACAACCGTGCGGAAAACAGACACCCCGAATGCAGTGGAAATATTGGCGGCTTCGAATACTTTCTTGAAATTATCCAAGGACCATATTCTCGGTAAAAATGTAATACCGCCTCTCTCCGCATCTTTGCCGGGATTAAATGCTAGAGCCACTATGTTCAGGAAAGGAAGAATAATCGATAGGCATAATGCAATAATTAGCAAATAATTGACGATTTTGAACACTCTTTCGCCCATACTGAGTTTATAAAATTCGTTCCCCAATTTCCTCCTCCTCCTTTTAGAAGGAACGGCGGCTTATTCGGCTTTGAATAAAGCCGCCCTCCTCCCTCTACTTATGATGAGCAATTAGTGTGATGGATTAAATAGTACCTTTGTTTTCGGATCCGCATTTTTATCGCCAACAAGCTTCAGATAGTCATCCAATCCGGCAGCTCGCATTTGCTTCAAAGCGGATTCCAACACTTTTTTCGCTTCGTCTAAGCTCTTGCTGTAATAAGCACGAATTAAGCTATCGTTATAATTATCTAAAGCCGCTTTTAATTCGGTCCCTTTATTGAACTCGCCTAGAAACGATACCGGCGTGTATCCATCGACGATAACCGCATTTTTGCGTTTCTCTTCCCATTTCCAGAAATCGATCGCTTTTTGCCCTCGTTGATCATTTTTCAATTTGTCGCCATATTCCATTTCGCCGAAATCGGCCATATTATGGTTGTCTGTGCTACCCAAAATTTCGCCCCAGCTATTGTTTACGCCTTTAAAGCCCAGTTTTTTCGCTTCATTCGGATTACTCGCCAGTAAATCAAGCACTTCTTGTTTCACAAGCGGGTTACCGTCCTTATCTAACGTGTAATCGCGGCCTTCCAAGCCATATTTCCAAAGCAGCTTGCCTTCTTTGCTCGCTAGGTAATCGGCGAACTTGGCGACATCTGCAGGATTTTTCGTCGTTGATGGGATCGCCCATGCCGCATAGCCGGATTTGAAATTGACTTGCATTTGGTAGTCCCCATCTACACTATTCAGAGGACCAAGTGGTAGGTAGTGCAAATCTTGATTGTAATCCTGGTAGTTATGCGTATCTGCGATAATTGCCCAAGAGCCGTTAATCGCCCCTTCCGATGAACGACTTTCATCCATCGTGAACAGTTCAGGTGAAATCAGCTTTTCTTTCAACATTTTCTGAAAATACTCCACTTTTTTCATCGCATATTCTGTTTCGGCTTCGTGAAGAACTTTTCCATCCTTTGTTTGTTTGATACGTTGGTCTTCTGCGCCCCACATTAAGTCCGTGAATAGGAATCCCCAATCTCGGCGGCCGTCTGATCCCCAATATCCAGGTCCGATAGGCGTTACTTCCTTGCCGTTGTTATCCTTAAATTTACCTTCTTTAATTTTTTTGGCCAATTCGTACAATTGCTCCGATGTCTTGATCGTGGATGGATCGATATTCAAAGCTTCTGCGATATCTTTCCGAATATATGGACCAGAGACATACTTGTTTGAATCATAGCCGCCTTCTCGATTGATGTTCATATGAGCAAAATAAGTGGAGCCGTTGAATTCCGGACGGAACATAACGCCATACTTTGTATCCAGCGGTAAGAAATCGTCCTGCAAATATTTGCTATATACCTTCGTATCCTTCAGCAGTGGAGTCAAGTCCGTGAACATCCCTTCTCGAGCCGCTTTCAGCACGACAGGCATTTCCTTCCGACCACTGTTATTCAAATAGAAAGCAATAAAATCAGGTAAGTCATTCGCTGCGATGCCCGCGATCAGACCGTCGATGGAACGGCTGGCTTTCATGATCTCAATCTCGTAATCGATACCCGTTTCTTTTTTAATTCTCTCTTTAATTTCCGGGTTCATATCTTCCGTATAATCATCGGTACCCATGAAAATAAGCCCTTTGATCTTACGGTCAGCTATCCAAGTAGCCGGCTTACCTTCGGGCACAACTGAAGGTGTCCCGCTTTGAGTCGGTTCAGCCTTGTTATTGTTGCCATTAGTACAGCCTGCGAGCAGCAATACCCCTACTAGTGGTATCGCAAAATACTTTGCCCAGTTCTTGTTCATGCATCTTGTCCCCTTTTCAAAATGATTTTATGAAATACGCCGATAAGCGTCTTCCACCGAATGAGTGGTTTTGGCATGTGGTAGCGATTTTATGGAAACGTTACCACAATGAAGTATCCGAAACCTTACGGGAAATCCGATTGGCCATAATGACCAAAATCAAGCCGATTAATCCTTGTAACAAGCCTACCGCGGTGGCATAACCGTACTGGCCGCTTTGCAAGCCCGTGCGAATGATATAAGTATCCAATATATCCGAGAGTTCCATATTGCCCGGTGTTCGAAGCAAGTAAAGCTGATCGAAACCTGCGGACAAGATGTTGCCCAGAGATAAAATGAAAAGAATTACGATAGTAGGCGTGATCGACGGCAGAGTGATATTCCAAATTTCCCGGAGCTTGCTAGCCCCATCAATCTTTGCCGCTTCGTACATGTCTGGATTTACTCCTGAAATAGCTGCCATATAAATGATCGAGTCCCAGCCGATAGACTTCCAAAGATGACTTCCGAACATGATTTGGTAAAAGTATTTTGCATCCATCATAAAAAATGTACTTCCGTCTCCCCCCATATTCGATATGGCTATATTTAATAAGCCGGTATCGGGAGCGAGTATTCGTTGAAGTAAGCCTACAACAACGACCCAAGAAATGAAGTGAGGCAAGTAAAGGATACTTTGCGAAACGTTCTTGAACCACTTAGAACGTATTTCATTAAACATCAGGGCCAGAATGATTGGAAATGGCAAGTATAGAAACAATTTTAGTCCGCTGATGATAAGTGTATTTTTAATCAATTGCGTGCTTTGATACGAATTAAAGAAGGTTTTGAAGTATTCTAGACCAACCCAAGGACTTCCCATAATCCCTTTATTGAACTTGTATTCCTTAAAGGCTAGCAATAATCCCCCCATCGGTATGTAAGCAAAAATGACGAAAAATACGATACAAGGCAATAGCATGAAGTACAAATATCGGTGCTGGAAAATGCTTTTGCGTAACGCTCGTTCTGGCTTATACAGCTTTAGGGGTAAGCTCGTCTGCTTCATAAGACAGAAATCACCTTCTTTCCGGTTAATACCTATGTGCTGAACGACGGTTGCAATGAGACTTGGAATACGAGGTTTCATCCCAAAACCTGAGTATGGAATCGATACCAGAATGGACATGAACTATCGACCTTGCTCTGAACACCCCCCTCTTCCTGCTCCATAATCATGGTAGAAGCTGAATTTCGAGTTTTCTGGTAACGTTTCCATATCGGGCTAAAAAATAAAACGTTTAATTGAAAACGCTTACCTTGGAGCGATTATATCAAACTTTCCAATTAATTACTACCACTTATTTCATTGACCGAATAATATTCATTAACATTTTGGGTTCTCTCGTTGTAATAGCATCCACTTGCATTTCGAGAAACCATTCCATCGCCCGCCGCTCGTTTATCGTATACACCCAAACTTTTAAGTCGAATTCATGTGCACGATTTACGATTTCCGGTAGACAAGTTAAACCATTCATATTGAGTCCAGTGTAGCCACCTTGACGCGCTTGGTTGCACATAGATTCCACAAACTCGTCATATCGTACCATTTCCCAAGAAGATAACTCATCCGGCGTATTCATCATCACTTGTATGTCCGGATATCGCATTGTGATGGACTCTGAGCAGCCTGTAATAAAAGTCCTGTCCTGGGCGGCAAACTGGCGTATTAGTTGAACGGTCGAATCAATGCACGCAGACGTTTTCAAATCCAGATTCAGCTTCGTTCCGAATGGCTCGGATACTCTAAGGATTTGTTCCAATTTCGCAATTTCATGATCCTTATAGATGGGATCGAGCTTTATCCGCACGTCCGGCTCATTCAACTGCTCGTAGGAGTACGTTTGAAGATAGGGCGAATCGTCATGCAACAAAATAGCCGTATCCTCTTGGGTTACCCTTACGTCTACTTCAAGGATATCTGCACCGAGCTCCAGACCTTCAAGAAATGAAGCCATCGTATTATCCGGGTGAACCCCGCTTCCGGTATGGGCTGCGATCAGTGTTTGGCTCATTGAAAACCTCCTTTTATGATATCTTGTACACTTAATAACAACGCTTACATTGGTAATGGTTCATATTATATTCTATCGAATCTAGATAAGACAAGAAGAAATTTCCTTCGAATGCATTTTTTTGATTGTCACAACACCAAACATGGCCTAGCGAGAATGCATCTCACCAATCGTATACCCCTTATTTTTCCACACAACAAACTGTTGCTTCGACTCGTCAAACAGGTATAGCTAAAATATGAGAGGAGCACGAATGCAAGATGATGACCAAAATCGGAGCAATGGCCATACTGGGCATGTTTTTATGCCAAGCCTATCCCGCCCATGCTCAAACGAATGCTGTTCCAGACATATACATGGATGGAAAAAAGCTCGCGTTAACAGCTAATCCCGTCAACATAGACGGCTATACCCTCGTTCCGATGCGTTCCCTTTTCGAGGCTCAGGGTGTCCAAATTTCTTGGAAAAATAATACTCAGACCGTGACCGCCACTAAGGAAAGCATGACCTTTACATATCGAATCGGAGAAACGTCTGCTTACAAAAACAATCAGCTCATTACCCTAGCCCAACCTGGAAAATTAATTAACGGCACCACAATGGTTCCACTGCGGTTCATTAGTGAAACGCTTGGAGATCTCGTCAAATGGCATGCATACTCTGGCGACATTACAATCTCTTCCCCTCCGGTATATGAGAGCACCGTGAGATATGGAGTTAACCTCCGTAGCTCTCCGAGCAGCTTGACCGAAAGCTCACAGCGGATGATCCCTAAAGGAGAAAAAATACACGTACTGAGGGAAATCGATGCAAGCTGGTTGGAAGTGCGAACGCAGAAAGACGAAATCGGCTTTATCTCAGCCAAGCCCGCCTATTCCGATTACAACAGCCCGTCGCTTGTCGAGCTCCAAACGGACGAGCTTATTACGTTCGGAAAAAAGTATTTAGACACCCCTTACGAGTTTGGGGCATCCTCTGATCAAACTTTAACGTTCGACTGTTCTTCTTTCGTTCGACATGTTTTCAATCAGGTGTTGTCTATCGATCTTCCCCGTGTTTCCTATAATCAAGCTAAAGAAGGCCAAGAGGTTCAATTAAACGAACTGCGCAAGGGGGATTTGCTTTTCTTTAGCGCACGCGGACTAGATATCGGTCATGTCGGTATTTACGCTGGAAATAACCAGATCCTTCACACTTTTTCCAAGGAAAAAGGTGTACATGTCGCCGAATTCGATGCGAAATGGAGAAAGCGCTTCGTGACCGCGCGGAGGATATTCTAATTTCAAAGGGGCTGCCCATAAGTTCTATGGGACAGCCCCTTGTCGTTGTTTAATATATTACTCGTAAATCTGCGTCAGAAGATGGCCCAAGTGCTCCATCGCCTCTTCCTCTTTTTCTCCGTCGATTTCAAGCGTAATTTCGTCTTGCGAAGCGATGCCTAACGTAAGCATACTCAGCGAGCTTTTTCCGTTAACCGTCTTACCTTTGTTCGTTACATTGATTTTGCAAGGAAACTCCGATGCGACTTGAACGAACGCTTTAGTTGGGCGGACGTGAAAGCCTGTTGGATTAATAATCGTGAAATTTTTTGAAATCATAAGATTGCCCCTCCTTGTTGATGGTTGCGAACGAATGCTTGAATTTCATCTTGAGACGCTAGAGTCATCGCTTGATCGGTATGAACATCCCATTCCTTCTTGGACAAGCTTCCAATCAGCTCTCTAGCTCGTAGAATCGAGCCCGCACTCATGCTGAATTCGTGAAGCCCCAGACCGAGCAAGAACGGAATCGCGGTTTCGTCACCCGCCATCTCTCCGCACATGCCGACCCATTTCCCCTCCTTGCGTGCTGCTTCAATGACCATTCGAATTAGCCTTAGAATGGAAGGGTGACATGGCTGGTATAAATAGGACACTGTTTCATTCATTCGATCGGCAGCCATCGTATATTGAATGAGATCGTTCGTACCAATACTGAAAAAGTCGACTTCCTTGGCGAACAAATCCGCCGAAATCGCAGCAGCGGGCACTTCAATCATCATGCCTACTTCTATATACTCGGCAAGCTCGACACCTTCAGCTTCGAGCTTGCTCCGCTCTTCAGACAGAAGCTGCTTCGCTTCCCGCAGCTCGCTTAGTACGGCAATCATGGGAAACATAATTTTCAAGTTGCCATAACGGCTCGCCCTAAGCAGTGCGCGAAGCTGCGTCCGGAAGATGTCCGGCCGTTCCAAGCATAGACGCAGTGCTCTCTGACCGAGAAAAGGATTGCTTTCCTTAGGCAAATCAAGATAAGGTAGCTCCTTGTCGCCACCAATATCCAGCGTGCGAATGACGACAGGCTTATTTTGCATTTTCTCCAGCACATATTTATAGCTGTTGAATTGCTCTTCTTCAGAAGGAAGCGTGCTCCGACCCATATAAAGAAACTCCGTACGGAAAAGCCCAATCGCCTCCGCTCCGTTATCTAGAGCCTTCTGGACGTCCTCTAATTTCCCAATATTAGCGGCAAGCTCAACGTGATGATCGTCAGCGGAAATCGTCCTGCGATTGACCCATTGTGCCAGCTCGGCTTGCCGCTGATCGTAAGAGCTTTTCTTTTCCGTGAAATTAGCCAATTCATCCGGGCTTGGATTTACAAGTAGTGTCCCCTCTGTTGCATCCAGAATAGCCCACTCGCCAGACTTAATCTGCCGCAGATCCTTTCCAGCACCCACAATAGCGGGAATGCCCAACGATCTCGCCATAATGGCTGAATGCGAAGTGCGCCCCCCAATCTCAGTAACAAAGCCTTTTACAGATTCCAGATTAAGCTTTGCTGTGTCAGAAGGAGATAAATCCTCTGAGATAACGATATATTCTCCGGTCAGAGTAGATAAGCCCTGTTGCTCCACTCCTCGCAAGCGATTCATGATTTGATTACACACATCACGAACATCTGCGACGCGTTCCCGCAAGTATTCATTATCCATTTGGCTAAGCACTTCAATGAAGGACTTAGAAACTTCATACAAGGCAAACTCTGCGTTAACTGAGTCCTCTTTTATTTTCTCGATGATGCCATCTATTAGATCAGGGTCCTCAGCAATCATGAGGTGGCCTTCGAAAATTTCAGCTTTATCTGCACCAAGTCTTTCTTCGGTGGAGGCGCGAATGATTTCAAGCTCCTGCTTTACTTCGTTAATGGCTGTCTGGAGCCGTTTGACTTCAAGCTCAGGCTGCTCAATTCGGCTCTCAGCGGGAATATATTCATTCGAATGATAGACATAAACTTGTGCGACAGCTAATCCAGGGGAAGCCGCAATTCCTTTAATATCGAGTTTCATTTCCATCCATCCTTCCTACCCTTATTTCCGTCTCTTTAATGATTCATAAGCCAAAAGAATACCTTCATGTAAGGGGTGCTCGCTTGGTAACCCAGTATAATCGGCAATGCTTAAGCCCACGCCTCGCTCCATTAAGCTAATCTGAATTTGAACGGCTTCCGGATCTTCTTCATAATCGAACAACAGTGCTGCAGCCATCGCTTTTGTTAAATAGGGTGTTTCGATTCCAAAAGAGTGCGCGATAAGAGCCGGGCGAACCAGCCTGTCGTTCGGGGATAGCTTACGAATGGGAGAACGTCCAACCCGAACAACCTCGTCCGTTAAATAAGGGTTACGAAACCGCTCCAAAATTTTATCAATGTAACGATCGTGCTCGACACTGTCGAATCCGTACTGACTAATTAAAGCCGCTCCCGTTTCCTTCAAGGCTCCTCGTACCTCGTTCAGGATCGTTTGATCCTGCATCACTTCCTGAATGGTACTAAAGCCTTGTAAATATCCGTGATAGGCGGCGCAGCAATGACCTGTATTTACGGTAAACAGTTTTCTTTCAATATAGGGCTGAAGGTCCTGCGTGTAATGAACGCCGGGAATTTCATGAGAGTCCTCGAACATTGCTGATCGATCGACGACCCATTCATAGAAAGGCTCGACAACAACCTTTAGTCTATCCTCGTTCTGCTGAAGCGGAACGATCCGATCAACCGCCGCATCGGGAAAAGCGATAACTCGATCGGCTTGCTCTATTAGCTCCTCAGGCAAATGCTCATAGACAAGCGATTTAAGCTGCGTGCTTCCGCCAATCGTATTTTCGCAAGCGATAATCGTTAGGGGCGGGGAGGAGCGCTCCAACCTTCTTCTAATTCCTTCCGCTATGTTCCCGGCAATATATTTCAGGACATTGACACCTACGGCCGTCGTGACGATATCGGCTTCTGCTACGGCTTGAGCGACAGCTTCCTTGTCATTTCCGTTAATGGCCGATACTTGATCAACAATCGTACAATCCGCTTTTTCATTCGCAAGCTGGACGGTATATTGTCCTCGCTGCTGCAGCAGTTGCACGAGTTGATCATCGACATCGACAAACTCCACGCGATAGCCTGCCTGTGACAGCAGCAAACCTATAAACCCTCTCCCGATATTCCCACCGCCGAAATGGACCGCCTTCATGCCCCCATACCTGCTTCGAATATTTGAATAAGCTCTTCCTCCGATGTAGCCTGAATAATCCGCTGCATATCGTCTTCATCGGACACTAGCACCGCTATGCTAGATAGCATTTCGAGATGCTCTTCTCCCACTGCTGCCAGCCCGATGATCAAGCGAGCCGGCTCATCGCCGAAATCGACTTCATCCGCAAGCACGATTACAGACATCCCCGTCGAGCGAATTAGCTCTTTGGAATCGTTCGTTCCGTGCGGCATCGCAAGTCCTCCCCCAAGATAGGTAGAAGATACGTTCTCCCGCTCAATCATTTTTTCCACGTATTGTTCTGGAACGTGTCCTGCTTGAACGAGCAATTGCCCGGCTAGTCGGATAGCTTCATATTTGTCTTTCACCTTTACGTTTAGTTTCACTTTATCCTTCGTCAGTATGCTCATGATGGTTCTCTCCATTCTAATTTTGTTTTCATGTATGCTTCCATATTTCGTGAAATGAATGCGCGGATCGTTTCCGTATTTCCGTCTTCAAGCTGTTTAACCATTTCCGGTAGCAGCAGCATCGCGCTAATTTCGCTCAATACTTCCAACGCCGGCTTATTTAGATCAACTGGGGCAAGCATAAGGAAAATCTGTCTCACTTCACATATAGAATCTTGACCCAGATAAATCGGATTTTTAAGGTTAAACAAAGAAATAACTGGTTTGCTTACCCATTCGCTTCGGGTATGGAGCAGTGCCAGCTTAGTATCTGGGATGATCACGCTCCCCTGAGCTTCACGATCGACAAGCTGCTTGGCAAGCTTCGTGTTGATTTGCGAATCCATTTCTAACGACATCATATCAAGTAGACTCACCAATAAGCTTTGCAAATCTGGAAATTCATGATCCTCGGCTAGACGATAAACTTGAAACTGCTCCAAAATAACGATCATCTCGGAAGTATATCTTTTCATCAATTGCAGACGTTCCCAAGCTCCTTGCTCCTTAACTTTCACAGCACTAGAAGATGAACTCAGCGATAAAGCCAGCTCTCGGACATGCAATCTCAGCTTTTCCGCCTCTTCCCGTGTCAGCAGCGGACTTAGCTTAATGTAACGTTCCGATTCTATCGGGAGATCTACTGTAGAGACAATAAGATCATAACGATCCTGCGGCATTCGCGAGGCTTCATACCAGGAGTAATGGCCTAATAGCTGAACTTGCGGAATTTCCTTAGTAATGCGTACCGCAAGCAGCTTTGATGAACCGATTCCACTCGTACACACGAGCAGTACCCGAACATTGCCCGGAGTCAGCTTCCACCTTTCGACAGCGGCCCCGAAATGCATAACCAGATAACCGATTTCTTCGTCAGGTATGGCAATGTCGATCCATATCTCTTCCGCATTTCTACGCACGGCATCGAAGAGGACCTCATAGTCTTTCTTAATCTGAGCTAGCAACGGATTCCGAATGGATTCCCCTTCTCGAAGACGCCTAATGGCGGGACCTAAATGACTTATCAATCCGGCCAGCAGCGATCTATCCTTGCTATAAGGCGTTTCTGTCTCCATTTCCATCAGCCGAATAAACCCCGCCGTTTGCTCGGCCAATTCCAGTCCCTTTTCGTCAAAAATAACGGCGGAGTTATTCCGGGCCTTGTGCTCTGCCTCATCAAATAGCAACTGCAAATACGCTATCTCATCATCGGGCAACTCCCCCATCCCTAATGATTGTGTAACTTGGCTTAAGCTTTCAAAACTTGTCGCCGCAAGTTGTCCGGATGAGTTCCCGTTAACGGAAGGTTGAATGAGATGACCTCGCTTTATCCGACTAATCGCTACGGAAAGCCGGATGAGCAATCGCGTATAATCCGATTCCTTAAGTCTCTTAAGCCACTCTTTACTGTGCTGAAATAAAGCCTGCTCGATAGCCATAAACATATCTTGGCCGACCAGATGCAGTAATTTCCGCGTTGTGGGCCACAAATCCGTCTGTCCCGACGGAGCTCCGAAGAAATCCGAATGATCCAAATAATCTTCCGCCAGCTTGACGACAAAGCTACGTTTTGCAATTTCTGAACCGGTAATTTCTACGCCATATCCACGCTTTCGGACGAGCTGCAGACCGCCATTCATCAATTGAGGCTCAAGCTCCTCTAAATCACGGCTGATTGTGGGAATTGCAGCCTGTGCTTCACGAGCTAGCGAGAACAGCTTAATCGGCTCCTCTTCATCTAGAAGCAAACAAAGCATGAGCAGCTTACGTTCATGGGGCGAATAGGTCTCGGTTTCGGATTGACGAAGCTCGGATTGAAATCGATTCAAGCTCTGCTCATCGCCTTCAACAATAATTCCAAAGCCGGATTTCTTAACTAAAGATAGGCCGTGGGAGTTGAGATCAGGCTCAAGCTCCTGCAGCTCCCGATGAACGGTTCTAGCGCTGATCTGGACAGCTTGTGCAAGCTGGCCTGCAGTCACTTCCCCCTGCCGGTTCAGTAGCACTTCCAATATCTGTCTTTGTCTATTGGACACTTTCATCATCCGGCAGCCCCCTCTTTAAGAAAATGAACGTAACGCCGACGTCATATACGCCTGCGTTACGCTTCTATTTATTATTTACTTAATCTGCTTACTAACTCCTCGTACGCAGGGCTCTTGAGAAAATTTTCAATCGAAATATGCTCGGAGCTCGGAGCCTTCAATCTTGCACGGTCTGTCAAAGATTGATGAGTGATCACGATATCTGCATCTCCTGGAATGTCACTAATAGCCGTATTGGTGACGGTCACCTGCACCCCTGCATCTTTCATTTTTTTGCGAAGAATCGAAGCGCCCATCGCGCTTGAGCCCATTCCGGCATCGCAAGCAAAAACAATTTTGTCTACCTCGGAATTGGCTTTTACCACTCCTGTCGAAGCTGGAGCACTAACCCCTTTGGACTGGGCTTTCATTTCGTTTACTTTTGCTGTTGCAGCTTCTAGATCATCCTCTGTCGTTTTCTTCGTTGTTTTTAACAGAAGCGAAGCAACTAAGAACGAAGCGATAGTCGCTGTAAGAACTCCGCTTAGTACGGGCAGCAGTCCGCCTTTCGGCGTCATAGCAATGTAAGCGAAAATACTTCCCGGTGAAGGAGTGGCGACAAGCCCTGCTCCGAAAATCGTAAAGGTGAACGTTCCAACTACACCGCCCGAAATCGCTGCAAGAATTAATCGCGGATTCATTAAGATATACGGGAAATAAATTTCATGAATCCCGCCGAAGAAATGAATAATGGCTGCCCCTGGCGCCGATTGCTTAACCGAGCCCCTACCGAAAAGCCAATATGCGAGCAGAATACCTAGTCCGGGTCCGGGATTGGACTCGAGCATGAATATTATCGATTTCCCGACCTTCGTCGCTTGGTCAAGCGCGATCGGGCTGAGCACCCCGTGATTGATCGCATTGTTCAAGAACAATACTTTAGCTGGCTCGATGATAATGTTCGCCAGAGGCAACAATCCAGCATCGATCAGCGCTTGCACTCCATTTGCTAAGCCTTTACTGATCGCTTCCACGACCGGTCCGATTCCTTTGAACGCAACAAGCGCTAGAAGACCGCCAATGATTCCAGACGAGAAGTTGTTAACCAACATTTCGAAGCCTGATGGTATTTTCCCATCAATTGATTTGTCAAACTTCTTCAAAACCCAAGCCCCGAACGGGCCGATAATCATTGCGCCAAGAAACATTGGAATGTCTGAGCCAACGATTACTCCCATTGTGGCCACGGCACCAATAACCCCGCCGCGCGCTCCGTGTATCATATTCCCACCGGTGTATCCGATCAGAAGCGGCAATAAATATGTGATCATAGGTCCGACGAGCGAAGCCAAGCTCTCGTTCGGTAACCAGCCTGTCGGTATAAACATAGCTGTTATTAAACCCCATGCAATAAATGCCCCGATATTCGGCATGACCATCCCGCTCAGAAATCTGCCGAACTTCTGAATGGCGACTTTTAAGCCTTGTTCGGAAGCTTTTTGTTGGCTGACATTCTGACTCATTGATTTATAACCTCCCTAACTTTTGGCCTATCTTATTTTGCTCTTTAACTCTGTAATTATCATAATACGAAAGCGCTTTCAAGTTCAATCAAAGGAAAAACAGCTTTCGTCATGAAAGCTGTTGACAGAATGTTATGATGGCTTGCGAATGTAGTCTCGACTATTTCGTGCAAATGGCCTACGAGAGGCTCGTTTTGGGCAAGATGCTCGATTATTTCGTGTAACTGGTCCGACGACAGGCTCGTTTTGGGCAAGATGCTCGATTATTTCGAGCTACTGGTCCGACAGGGGGCTCCTTTGGGCAGAGATGCTCGATTATTTCGTCTAACTGGCCCGACGACAGGCTTGTTTTGAGCAGAGATGCTCGATTATTTCGTACTACGGGCCGTCAGGGGGCTCCATTGGGCAGAGATGCTCGATTATTTCGTGCTACTGGTCCGACAGGGGGCTCCATTGGGCAGAGATGCTCGATTATTTCGTGCATCTGGTCCGGCGCGGCGCGCTCCCTCAACAAATACAGGTTTTTTTCTTGTTGCCGAGACGCCCCATCTGTTTGACTTTGTTGATATAGTCAGTGGCTAACGGCACCTTGCACGCTGTCTGGCCAACATTCACATGAACCTTACCGACTACGCTGGCAATTCTGATCGCTTCATCGTGTAGCGGAGCTACGTAGCTGCCTACCACAATAAGGAAAGTATTCATATTATACCGAACACGATTACGTTCCTCGTGAATCCCCTCTTCTACCCGTTGGAGCAACGATTCGATCTCTCCCATGTTCAACTGGTCATCTGGGGTGATAGATATATAATTGGCATAGGTACTCCAGCCACATGTCGCTATCTGTTCGTTAGGTGATTCTATCCACTCCAGAGCCAGTTCAACTGCATACGGACTCTCCGCTGCAATCCCGGCCACTGTATATTCCGCAATCATGTACCAATAAGCCTTCCCTACCCAATCTTGCAGCATCTCTTTCGTTGCCGTCTTTGGGTTAACGGTCAAGCCTGCTAAATACATAGCATCGCTATTCCCTGTTGTATAGAGCGCGCGCGCCACATTCTGATCCTTCTTCACGTCTTTAACTAGCTTCTTCATGTCTCCTACCTTTACTCCAAAAAAAGGCTCCTGTGCTCCATGACGTAGGAAGGTTTTTTTCGTCTGCTCCGTTCCCATTTGCTCTAGCTTGTCCATAATCCCCTCTAACGTCACTGTTGTCATCCGTACCCCTCCACTCGTTTCATATCCATTTGTCCAATCAGATTTTCCCTATCCATCTGCTCCGATCTGACTGTTCCAATCCATAGATATTCTCTCAGGGGCAAGCATTATCCTCCCTATTACTGTGTAATCCCAGTATTTGCAATTTCAACTAAAACTCTCGTATCGAACTGAACCTCCGGATACTCTTTTTTCCAATCTATTTGCTTCCAAAGCTTGGGATGATATGCCATAAGTCTCCTGGCTATACCAAAGCCATCGTGTCCTGCCCTCTGCATTTTCTGAACAATCGCTTTCGCTTCATCCGTCAGCTGTTCCGACAAGAGCTTCTCCAGTTTATGCATGACGCTCATATGGTACAAATGATTGCTCGGATCCTCCACAACACTGACTCTTAGCTTCAATTGAAGCTTTACTTTAATTTCCTGATTGTCCGAGACGGTCACCTTGAACTTACGCTTTAATTTTCGGACATCAATAGTTACATAATCATAGCTATCTGTTCTATTTTTATCTACCGATTTCTTAGTTATTGTAGCCGTCTTGTTTTTCATGTTGGACAACAACATATAGAGCTTCGATTCATCCAAGTTTAACGTTTCCGTCATCTTAATTCCATCAAACAAAGCTATCCCACTAACCGTCGGCACACCTTCACGAATAATTAAATAAGGGAGCGAGAAGTCGAATCCACGATCTAACGGGTGAAGTGTCTGAATATCAACGTGAGGAACGGCCGTCGATTGCTCCATGCTATTCAGTAGATCATCCGTATACAAACCAATTGTCTTCAAACCGACTTGCTTAATTCGAATTAAATCCTCTGTATCCCCTTTTGTTACAGCAACTCTGGCATTTAATGGACTCTTAGAATCCCGATAATACACATCTAGATAAGGCATTACGTCATGATTTCTTACGAGAGGTTCACCTAGCAGAAGCACACGCATTTTGGCGGGAGAATACCCCCCTGATACTTCCTGGTTAACTAACTCCCTAGCATGCTCCGTGGTTCTTGCCAGTACAGTGTGAACCTCACTCGTATCCTTGTTGCCAGCTTCTGTAACCGCGATATCCCTAAGGGATACTGTTGCCCTAAGCAACCCATGAGGCCCTTGGTCCAATCCTCCAATACTTACATTTCTCTCATTCTTCAGTAGCTTCTGATCCCAGCAACCACACAGCATAAGGATAATTACCGCTATTATCACCCCATTTAGATTCCTTCTCATCCTTTGGTCTGTTCCTTTCCTTTAATTTTTAACAGGTAAGAGATACCTAACAAAATAGGGGGAACCACAATGATGGCGACAGCGGCAATACCAGCTACGATATTTTGCAGCATGTTTACCATTTCTTGGTTATGAGGGATGAGCGAAATTATTAAAATAATAAGAGCGACTACCGGAACAGAGCCCGCATGCTTCTTCTTGCCAAACAGTGTAGATACCGATTTGGCCGACATGAACAGATAGGATATAACTGTTGAAACCACAACAACTACCCATATCGTTAAGAAATAGAGATCGGCACGCTCAAATACGGTGAACGATAGTGATTTCACCATATACAAGACCGGCTGCGGAATGACTCGAAGCTCCTCGGGGCTGAAGACAATTAAACAGGTGAACACAAGGAAACTATATATACAGGTAGAGAATATATTACCAAACATTGCTGCTTTGAGGATTTTTTTGCTTACACCTATCACATTGGGATAACAGAGGAGAAGAATTTCAAAGCCAAATAGCGAGCTCAATGACTTCTCCATGCCTTTGAATATACTCGGAAATCCAACCCCATTAACCGGTAATATATACATGATATCCGCATCTCGATACGCGTAGGTAGAAATCAGGATCAGGACGAAAATTAGCCCGAAGGTTAGCACGAAAAACCGTGCAATTAATTGGATTCTTGCTACAGCCATGTAAACAGAAGTCCCTAACATTAAGGCAAGGATTACCCATATTGGGGTGCTAGCGAATACCCAATCTCTAACAACATCTGCGAACATAACCATAACCAGGCTGCATTCTAAAATAAACAGCATCGCATAAATAACATGAACAATTTTTCCCGCAATCTTCCCTAATAGCAGTGGCAGATAGTCGAACAAAATCATCGACGGGAACCTCCGGCTAAGCGCCCACATAATCAAAATCATTAAGCTGGAAGCTACCCCAGCCATAAGAACTGATATCCAAGCATCATTCTTAGCGACGGCTTCTACCGTAGAAGGTAGGAACAAAATACCTATACCGATCTGTGTTTGGATGATTAAAATCATGAGCTGCCCTGACGTAATCTTCTCTTTAACCCCTATCATCATTACCCTCCTCCTTCACACCTCTTTCTTGATTCAGCTTCTGGGGGTGCGGATCCAATGGACGTTCATTCAGCTTCCAGAAAGGGAGTCGAACAATAGCATCCTTCCAATCCTTGAACCGCATCGGAGCTAATGGTGCAAAGTAGGGCGTACCGAATGGCTCTAGCTTACAGAGATGAATTAATATGACCACGAAACTAAAGACAATACCTAAGAAGCCAAACAATGACGCAGCGATCATTACTGGAAACCTAAGTAATCGAACAGAGTAGCTCATTTCATGAGAAGGGACTACAAAGGAGGCTATTGCCGTCAAGGAAACAACGATAATCATCGGATAAGATACCATCCCAACTCTAACGACCGCATCCCCAATAACTAAGCCTCCAACGATGCCAATGGATTGACCAATTGGGGCAGGTAAACGCATTCCCGCTTCCCTAAGCAGCTCAATAGTCAGCTCCATGAAGAGGGCTTCCAGAATGGGGGGGTAAGGAATTTTCTCAACACTGCCTTTAATTTGATAGAAGAGCTCCATAGGAATGACCTCGTAATGAAAAGACACAACTGCGATGTAGTAGGCCGGAAGCAAGATTGCAATAAAAAAGCTGAACAATCGCAATAGTCTGAGGAAGGTACCAGCCAAAGATCGACTATTATAGTCATCAGGCGACTGATAGAAGGCGAAGAAGGTTACAGGCATTATTAACGTAGCAGGAGTCCCTTCCGATAGGAGAGCTACGCGTCCCTCCAGGAGGTTATTAACCACCCTATCCGGACGCTCTGTCTGTAGAATTTGTGGAAAAGGAGAAAACGATTGATCCTCCAAATATTCAAGCATCAGATACCCGGAACTGACATTATCCGCATTGATAGCTAATATTCTGCGTTCAATCTCCTCAACAAGCTCAGGATTCACTAGATCGTTCAAATAAACAATAGATAATTCTGTCTTAGTCATCTTTCCTAATGTATAATGGCGGACAACAAGGTTGCGGCTGTTAATCTGCTTACGTACAAGCTGAAGATTTATTAGCATACTTTCAATAAAGCCATCATGAGCTCCTTGAATGGCTTTCTCGTTCGCTGGTTCGCTTGCACTTCTGTTGTTGATACTGGAAGCCTGAATAGCAAGGCACTCTTCCCTGCCTTCAAGAAAGAGAAGCACATACCCCTTAATCATGAGATCAATGGCTGTTTCCAAATTTGTCTGCTTCTTTAAGATAGCGGCAGTAAGAACTTGATCAATGTTTGCTTTTTCTTGTGATCCAAGCAAGGGCTTCAAAATTTCTTCATGTATTTTAGTCGTATCACACACCGAATTGAGATAGAGAAGGCAGCCTTGTTCTGGCTCACAATGGACAGGCCGGGTAACGAGATCTGAAGTCTTGTAGAGAGCTTCAGTTACGTATGTCATATTTTCTTGCAGCGAAGCAGCTACTTTCTTGTAAATAGGTGCGGTTCGATTAACGTTGGCTGGGATACTGCTCTTACGCCGATTGTTAGAAAGCATCTGGCTAAAAAAACCCATAGCTGCACCCCATCTCTCTGATTAATTACAGGGTATTGTTTCCAGTCGATCCTCCGCTTATTCCTCAGACGTGTGAATAGCAAAGAGACCGCCATGGGTATGGCGGTCTCTTTGCTATTCCTGCTGGCGACAATCTTGCTTATTATAAGCTAGCTGTAAGAATACTTAAGACATCTTCCTTAGACAGCATCTTAAAGGAACCGATAGGACCATATTTAGTCGCTTCCTCTGCCATTCGATCCAACTGCTCATCGTTAATACCAAGCTCACCAAGCGTTGCAGGTGCGCCAATGCGCGTGAAATAGTTACGAGTCGCCTCGATACCCTCAAGCGCGATCTCATCGTCGCTCTTCCCATTCGGATCTACACCCCACACACGGACCGCATATTGAACGAACTTACTTGCCCGTTCTTTATATACATGCTTCATCCAGTTAGGGAATATAATCGCTAGCCCGGCTCCATGAGCAATGTCGTAAATTGCACTTACCTCATGCTCAATACCGTGCGTGGCCCAATCTGTCGAAACACCATTAGGCAGCGTGCCATTAAGTGCATATGTACCCGCTAGAAGCAGGTTAGCTCGCGCATCATAATCCGATCCGTTCTCGAGCGCCTTTTCCCCGTTCTCAATAACCGTGAGAAGAATGGATTCTGCGAATCTTTCCTGTAACGGGATATCTGTTGTCAAGCTGAAGTATTGCTCGAATACATGTGACATGATATCGACTATTCCATTAACGGTTTGATTCGCAGGAACCGTATAAGTCAGCTTAGGATCGAGTATCGAGAATTTCGGATAAATAAGCTTACTGCCCATTGCCCGCTTCTGCTTCGTCTCCCAGTTGGAAATAACAGAATTACCGTTCATCTCAGAGCCCGTTGCTGCCAAGGTAAGCACGGTGCCTAAAGGCAGCGCTTCTTGAATGGTAGCCTGGCGTACTGTAAAGTCCCATACATCGCCGTCATACAAAGCACCCGCTGCAATGGCCTTAGCGGCATCAATAACACTGCCGCCTCCAACAGCAAGAATGAAATCAATCTTCTCTGCACGGCATATGTTGATCCCTTTGTTCACCGTAGCTAGTCGAGGATTCGGCTCAATGCCCGGCAGCTCGTGTACGATTGCTCCAATGCCCTCTAGCTGGTACAAGACATCGTTGTATAATCCTGAGCTCTTAATGCTTCCTCCACCATATACAAGGAGAATTCGCTTGCCGTAGGGTGTGACTAGCTCCCCTAGCTGTCCGATCTTATCCGCGCCGAATACTAGCTTAGTCGGATTGTATAGCTCAAACGAATTCATAGTTGTGCCTCCTAGATTACTTAGTTGCAATCACTGCATCCTTAGTGTAACACTCTCGCCTACAACAAGCACATTTAGACTTGATTAGATAGTGGAGCTAGAATTTATTGCCAAGTATTTTCATACGCCGCTCATATTTGACATAAACCATTAGGTATACAACAAAGAATAGACTGGATATCAAATACATTGTCGCATAGTTCGTCCATGTGACTACAAACCCTAGAAGAATAGCTCCAAGGCCAATGCCAAGATCAAACGCATTAAAGAAGGTTGCATTCGCTACTCCCCTACGATGCGGCTCCACACGGTCGATTACCCAAGCCTGTAACGCCGGGAACATAGCCCCGAAGCCAGCTCCATAGAATACACCAGACAGCATAAGCATACTCGTAGAATGAGTCATATAAAGTAGAACGCACCCGATAATGCACAATATTGCTGATGGAAAGAGTACCCAAAAACGACCCCTCTTATCAAAAATCCTCCCGCTGACGAATCGGATCAGGAATTCGCTAATCGCAACGACGAGGAAAAAGAAACCAATGTTCTGAACACCAGTCTCCTTACCAAACAGAGTGATGAAGCTAATTATGCCCCCGAAGGAAAATCCCATAAGTAATGCGAGCAAAGATGGCATAAGCGCCTTCGGCTCCACAAACCGTTGGAGAAGCGGCATCGGCTGCGATGGAAGCTTCTGCTTATTTTCCGTATTTTCGTTAAAGGATTTTCCACTGACGAAGGAGGTAAACAAAATCGCTAGCAATAATATAATGGCTCCAACGATAAACAACGCAGAGAAGCCGAACGATTCCATTAGCCATATTCCGAGGAAGGGTCCAATCGATATGGCGACAGCATTCCCTGTACCGAAGAAGCCCAGACCTTCCCCTCTTCTAGAAGCTGGAACAATATCTGCGGCAGCTGTGCCATAGAGTGTCGTCGATATACCGAAGCCAACCCCATGAAAGAGGCGCAAGATAAACATAATCGCAATAGTCGATGCTGCCAGATAGCTTGCTGTTCCAATTAAGCAGATGAACACTCCAACAATTAGAAGCAGCTTTTTACCAAACCTATCGGAAGCCACTCCGACAAACAGCCTCAGAATAACAGCCGAAAAAGTAAATAAGCCAATAATAAGACCAACCTCTGTATCGGTGCCACCCTTATCCTTCGCGAACACCGGAAGGGTAGGCAGTAGCATCTCTAGCGCAAGAAACAGAAACAAATTCGATATCATAAGTAACATGAAATTTTTAGTCCAAAGTGCATCTTTCACTATTGTGAATTCCTCTCATGCTGTAGATTTAACTATTTGATTATACCACCCAACCCTATGTAAATTAGATAGAATCACCTAAATAAAATGCAAAGAGCTCTGTGTTGTCCTTCTTCTCATAAGGTACAATAGCGTTAACACACAAGTTAAAAGGAACTATTTACTAACGGACTCATTGAGGTGCTGGAATGAATGACAATGATATGGAATCAGAAATGGCTTGGACGAAGGATATGCTACTATTGGATCGAACAGAGGATCTGACAGGAGATAGTAGCTATTCCTTTGCTTTAGACGAGCTGCTATGCAGACAAGCTGGGGAGGGCGGTCCCGCAGTGTGCCATCTCTGGAGACACCCTCGCGCGTTCGTCATGGGAACTAAGGATAGTCGACTACCGAGAGCTGCTGATGCGGTACGCTGGCTAGAGCATTCCGGATATGACGTCTTAGTAAGGCATTCCGGTGGTGCAGCCGTTCCCCTCGACACGGGTGTTATCAACCTTTCTCTCATTATGCCGATATCAGCTACATTCGCTCAAGGGTTCCGTAATGACTTCGACCGAATGTATGCTTTCATTCGCCAATCACTTGCCTCCTTAGGCTGTAACATACATAAAGGCGAGGTCGAAGGCTCTTATTGCCCTGGAGACTATGATTTACATATTGATGGGTTCAAATTTTGTGGGATAGCACAGCGCAGGCAAGTACGTTCGATGATTGTTCAAGCTTTCGTGCTCGTCGAGGGCTCTGGTGTGGAACGGGCCGAGCTTGTTAAAGCTTTCTATGAACGGGCCGGTGTAGGCGCAGAGCCCGGAGCTTATCCACTAATCAAGCCCACAACAATGTCCAGCCTGCAAGAGCGTTCGGTTGTCGGGAATGACGGCGTCCTTATTTTCAAAAATGCGGTTATTGAAACCCTACATGAATTACAGGCAAATCAATGGTGGCCGCCTTCAGAAAACCTTCTATCCATTCCCCAGCCTGCTATCATTCAGGATATGGGCAATAAGCTTAGACAACGGTACCCTGTCCCTAGATAAATGAACGGATATTGTTGATAGACCAAGAGATATGGTATTGTTTTCTAATAAATAATTGAAGTCGGAGGGCGGATTATTAGTGAATTCCAATGAAACATTACATCGAAGAAATAAGCTGCTTGTTAATATCATTTGGGGGATGCTTGTTCTCGGCATTGTAGTGGACATGCTTACCGATGCTCCTACAAGCTCAATCATAGTTCTCGCTATCGTTGGCACATTAGCTGGAGGCTTAGCAACACTATTGACCTACAAGCGTTGGATGTCGGAATACATCATGTATTTTATATCCTTTATTATTACGGTTTTAACCCTACTATTAATAATCACTGGCCCTATACTCACAACCTATTCGCTCGTTTACACCAATCTGGCTATTATGACCTTATACGGTAATTCAAGATCTATCGCATTTTCCGGTGTATCGGGGATTGCCTTAACGATCTATCTATTTATTAGCCCCTACAAGGAAGATTTATTCGGGCAACAAGATCCCTTTACAATGATCATGTATTTGTTGCTCATTGCTTCTCCCTTGTATGTATCAACCAAATTTAGCGAACGTCTACAGACTGATGTTATCTCACAAAGTGAACAAGCGGTCCTGGAGAAAAATCGCTCGCAAATCATCGTGGATCGAGTTACCTCCTCCCTACATACGCTTAATGGTTTTAGCTCAAATCTAAAGGAGAACGTTACATCCACCAGCATTATTTCCAAGGAAGTGACTTCTTCGTTCACTGAAGTCACTTCTAGTATTGAGACGCAAAACTCAAGCATTACCGAGATTAGTGCATCCATAAGCTTTATCGAGCAAGAGGTAGCATCCCTCGCAGAACGATCAACCTTAATGCGTGAGCTATCGCAAAATTCCGTTAATCTTACGAAAGTCGGCAGCGAAGAAGCGGAATCATTAGAAACGCAAATGAATCATGTTCATGATACAATCGATTCTTCTGTAGAGGTCATGAACGAGCTCAATGAGCAAAATACGAAGATCAGTGATATTGTCGCCACCATTAAAGATATTTCCTATCAAACTAATCTCCTTGCACTCAATGCAGCCATTGAAGCAGCACGTGCTGGGGAACACGGTAAGGGCTTCGCAGTTGTTTCGCAAGAAATTCGTAAGCTGGCGGAGTCCTCTAAGCAATCTACTGAGCAGATCGAGAATATTCTCGAGATGATTCGTTCTAAGACGACACTTGCCGCTGATCAGGTCATTCAAGGACAACAGACCGTCCTTGAAAGCAGCTCTGCGGTCAAGAAGGTGGCAGAGGTTATGCGTTCCCTAGCGGAAGATTCCGCGAAGGTAGAGCAGCAGTCCACCGAAGTAAACCGTTCAGCTGACGATTTGCAAGAGCAGTACAGTAAGATTACCGACCAGATTGTCACCATCGCGGGGGCTACCGAGCAGAATATGGCTTCCGTCCAAGAGATGTCGGCCAGCATGACTACTCAGGACAAAAGGATAGCAGACATCGAGGAAAGCTTTCTTCAATTGGACAAGCTCACATCCGATTTGAATAAGATGGCCTCAGAAAATTAATTGAAGCAAAAATAGTCCCGAGGGGTTTAATGGACCCTTTGGGACTATTTTAATTTTGATATTCTATGTGAGTCGAGTCGGTCTTAGGAGGTCAAAACTGCCTTCTCCCCTTTTTGCAGCTGATACATCTTAAAGTAACGTCCGCCTAGAGCCATGAGCTCATCGTGATTTCCTCGTTCCACGATCTCTCCGCGATGAAGCACGAGAATTTGGTTGGCATCGCGAATCGTCGATAGTCTATGCGCGATGATTAATGTTGTTCGGCCTTCACTGACAACCTTGAGCGCTTTTTGGATCAATCCTTCTGTCTCGCTGTCTATACTTGCGGTAGCCTCGTCCAGAATGAGAATAGATGGATCAAATGCTAATGCCCGTGCAAAGGAGATAAGCTGCCTCTGACCAGAAGAGAGCGTGCTACCCCGCTCCACAACCTGCTCCTCATACCCATTAGGAAGCTGCTCGATAAACGGTGCTGCGCCCACATCACCAAGCGCCTTCTTCACCTGCTCCAATGTAATACCCTTATTATACAAGCTCACGTTGAACTTGATATCTCCAGCAAACAGGTAGGGATCCTGAAGCACGATGCCCATATGCTTACGCAAAGCCTGCTTAGATAACGTCGTAATATCGACTCCGTCTACGGTAATACGACCTTGCCCCGGCTCATAAAAGCCGAGCAGCAAATTGATGATAGAGCTCTTGCCGGAGCCTGTATGACCAACTAGCGCTATCGTCTCGCCTTTGCGAGCCTCAAAGGAAATTCCCTTTAATACATTATCGCCTTCGTTGTATGCAAAGGTTACATCTTCAAATTTCACAATCCCCTGCGGGCGGGCTGACTGATCTGCGTTCCCTACCTCTTCACCATCCATGTCCATGACGGCGAACACTTTCTCCGCAGACACGAATGCTCTCTGGGCATTCGTAAGCTGATCGAATATTCCGATGATTGGATTGAATATTCTACCCAGATAATCGATAAAGACATAAAATACACCAAAGGAAACTACAGCTTCCACAAGATAAGCACTTCCAAAATACCAGATGACAGATGCGGTGATCAAGCTACCTATCGTTCCTACGATATTACGCGAGGATAAGGAAAACACACGGAATTGTTTTACTTGATTGACATAACGATCTTCATTTAGAACGTCAAATTCCTCTAACGTCACCTTCTCCCGACGAAAAGCTTGTATGATCGGCATGACAACGATAGATTCGTTAATCATGGCGTTCATGTCGCTAAGCCGGGCACGCATAATTGCAATGTATTTTTTCGAGTATTTCAGATGGACATACATGATCACTGCAAATATCGGCGGAAGAATTAAAGTGAAGGAAGCTAAACGAGCGTCCAATATAAATAGAGCGATGAATATACCGACCAACTGAAACAAGCTAACAATAAAGGTCGCCATAAAGCTCATGAACAATTCTCGAACCGCCTCGGTATCGTTAGCAATCCGAGATACAACCTGACCGATCGGCGTATTATCGAAGTATCTAAGTGGAATACGCTGAACATGCCGCATAATATCCATTCGTATATTTTTAATAATTTGCAAAGCCGTCGATTGTAACGTGTAGGATTGAATAAAGTTGCTTATCCCCGCAATGATAATGAGTCCGATATAGAGACCAAGCAGCTTTAATACGGGTTCCATGTTCCCTGTTTGTATGTTTAGATGCTTATCAATGATAGTTAAAATAATGTAGGGACCGCCTAGCTCTGCGGCTACTGCGCAGCAAAGCACGAGTATCGCTCCGGCAATTCTGTATTTATAGACAAGTGCATAAGCAAGCAGCCTTTGCACCGTGGATGGTTGGGTTTTCATATAAGCCTCCTTGTATAGGGTGGGCGAGTCTTGTTATTCCTCTAAGCTTGCTTCCATCTGCTGGCGCTCCCATTGTTCTCTGTACCAGCCTCCTAGAAGCATGAGCTCGTCGTGGGTTCCCTCTTCTTTAATTCGCCCTTCATCCAGTACAAGTATCCAATTCGCATGACTGACTGCTGATAACCGGTGCGTCGTGATTAGAGTTGTTTTACCTGCACGCTCTTGACGAATTTGATGAACAATCCGGCTCTCTGTGCGAGCGTCAACAGCTGATAAGGAATCATCCAGCAGTAAAATTTCTGAGTCAATAAGCAGCGCACGTGCAATGGCAAGCCGTTGCTTCTGACCCCCAGATAGCATAACTCCATTCTCACCTACGATTGTATCTAACCCTTCAGGCATCTGGGAGATATCCTGCGTGAAGGAAGCCATTTCTATCGCACGCGCGATTTCCTCCGGTGTAGCATTAGGCTTGCCAAGAGCAATATTATCGCGAATAGATTTAGACAATAGAAGATGCTCCTGCGGAACATAAGCCATCCAACGCTTCATCTGATCAAGAGCAATATTTTCGACCGGAGTGTTTGAAATAAAGAGCATCTCCTGACCTACTGAATACTGCCGTAATAGCTGCTTGAGAAGAGTGCTTTTCCCACTACCTGTCCTTCCGACAATGCCGAGAGTCTCCCCTCTCTCTAATCGAAAGGAAATCTTATCGAGGCTTGTTCGATTGGCTGTCGGATAGGTGAAGGTGAGTGATCTCATTTCAATTGTACTCGGTACTGCGATTTCAACAGGGTTGCGCGTATCCTCAAGGTCGGCTTGCTGTGACAGTGCAGTTTCAAGACGATCTGCTGATGCACTGCCCCGTTGGAGCACATTAATAAATTCACCGAAGGAAATCATTGGCCAAATCAGCATCCCTAAGTAAATGTTGAAGGAGATAAGCTGCCCCAATGAAATTTCGTCTTGAAATACGAGATAGGAGCCATACCCGATTCCAATACAATAGCTCACACCAACAATTAGCGAGATCAGCGGCTGGAACAAAGAATTTAAGAGCGATACTCGTCTATTCTTGTCCCTAACCTCGGAGGTCATGAGATCAAATGCATGAAGATCATGATTTTCCTGCACATAGGATCGAATGACACGGATGCCTGAGATGGACTCTAGGACGTGGTCGTTCATCTTGCCAAAGGATTCCTGAGCAGCAATGAATCTCCCCCGTACTTTACCACCTAATCTGCTAATAACTACAACCAGGAGAGGCAAGGGCAACAAAGCAGCAATCATTAGCTTAGCACTTATAAAGGTCAGCATCATCGCAATGACGACTGTAGCTCCCACTAGCGTATTGACCAATGTCATGACGCCATATCCTGCTGTCTGCCCGATTGCCGAGATGTCATTGGTCGCAAGAGCCATTAACTGACCGGTGCTGTTTCTCTGGAAGAACGCTGGTGTCATCTTAGTAAGATGCGTCAGCAGCCGTCCTCGAAGCAGCTTCTCAATCAATGAAGAATTACCATATAGCGTTGTTATCCACGTATAAACCATTACGTATATCAGCAAAGAAAGACCAATCAACAAGGTTACGGTTTGACTAAGATTGGCAGAGGTCAGCGAGCCTTGCTTAATAGCATCAATCGTATCCCCGATGAGTTTAGGAGGAATCATGGATAACAGACTGACAATAGTCATGAAACTAATGGCGATCATGTAGCTCCACCATCTATCTTTGAAAAACCACTTCAGCTTGATTACAAAAGACAAGCTCCACACCTCGTTCCAAATAATATTACCTATTGTTCGATATTACCGCTTCAATGATATGAAGTCTATGCGAACAAAATAAGGCTTACGAACTCAGTAACTCTTATATGCTTAAAATGTAATCGTTCTATGCTGTAACGAACCCCAGACTTGTTATACCCAGCAAAGTAGCACCTTTACCTCTGAATTTCACACTATACCGCCACTGGAGTTTAGACCAAAAAACAAGCTATTTTACCAGTAATAAGCTCGATACGATTCGTTAGCTAGGACCCACGTCCAGACGATTGATCAAGCATAAACGGCTAACGCCATCCTTTTTCCGGTGTTCAACGTTTATTTCGGAGGTTATTCAGATATGGACAAGGTGAAACTTATCCACGCTGAATAACTTAAAAACATTCTACTTCGATGAAAAGTGATCAGGCGCAAAAGCCTATTGTGTAGCAAGTACGATCATAAACATCGTTAATGCACCTTTGGAGGCACCCCTACTAGCTATTAACGATGAAAAACATTCTACTTCGACGAAAATGATCATGTGCAGAGTCTGTTTTGTAGCAAGTACGATCATAAACATCGTTAATGCGTCTTTGGAGGCGGCCCTACTAGCTATTAACGATGAAAAACATTCTACTTCGACGAAAATGATCATGCGCAGAGTCTGTTTTGTAGCAAGTACGATCATAAACATCGTTAATGCACCTTTGGAGGCACCCCTACTAGCTATTAACGATGAAAAACATTCTACTCAAGCGAAATACTTCGACTCCTCCTGGCACAAGAGTGCGGGGCGCTTTGGCACTTTGGGGGACTTTATTTTTCTCCTGCTCCCCCTCCTACGTTAGGCAATACAAGTTGCCCATTATGCTGCCCCTACATACCTTGTAGCAAGCATAAACATTAAACGCCGTCCTATCACGACGTTCATCGTTTATGTCGAAGACATATCAGAAAAGTATCGAAAAAATTCTATACTCTCTGATAGGTCAAAAAAGTCAGGTGTGCAGAAGCCTATGTATGATGAAAGAGGATCGGTATCCATTCCTAAAGATGCAGCGGTGCATCCGACTTCCAATGTGGAATGGTGGTACTGCTATTCCTTTATTTCTGGTAGCAGGGGAAGTCAATATGCGCTGATGGCATCCTTTTTCCGTGTTGGAGAGCTGCCGGGGATTAAAGGACATTATTTAATTTATTCCCTGATTCGCTTGGATAATCCACAGTCCGTTCATCGCTCATTCCTGGATCGCCCGTTAACTCATCTCATGACGGGAATGTATCTGCCCTTATATTTTCTACTCAAGCCAGCAGATAGGCACACATGGGGCCAATACGGGAAGCTACTCAAAGGTCAGCTACCAAGTCCTCATGCTTGGTTGAAGAACGCGTCCGCTAGCTCACATCCAACCGTCCTTCATTACGATCATGCTCATCTTACCTTCAAAGATGATAGGAGTCAGGAGTTTATTCTTCGTATTGACGATCCTGAAGCTAATATAGAAATCAAATTCACTCCCAGCAAAAGGACAACAATTGTTGACGAGAAAGGGACAGTGAATGGCCTTTATTACTATTCGTCTACCCAGAATACTGTTTCGGGGTACCTTCATCATCATGATGGCTCAGAGCAGGTATCCGGTGAAGGGTGGTTTGACCACCAATGGGGACGCTATTATGGGCTTCTTAGAGGCGAAGGCTGGAACTGGTTCGGGCTGCAATTTGATGACGGTCGAGAGCTGTTAATCAGCCAGATACGTACGGCAAAATCCACTTCCCCTCCTACAGCTATATTCATCCTGAAGGACAGTGCACTGACCTCTGTAAATAGCATCAAGCTACAGCCCTTGAGATATTGGAAAAGCCTAGCTACACTAGTAAACTACCCAGTGGAGTGGCACATTTCCATTCCTGATTATGAGCTTGAGCTGCATGTCATACCCATGTTCGACAGCCAAGAAATGCCGATCATCGGTCCCCTTCAGGCCATATGGGAAGGGGCCTGTACCTTTTACGGAATAGACCATCGTAACCGGAGATCTATTAGAGGGAAAGGATTCCTCGAGTTAGCCGGGTACGCTATGTAGCCTTCTACCCCAGAGCAGATGTACCTGCATGGCATAATACCAACTGCAAGAACAAGAAGCCCTCCAGCACCGTTTAGCTTCCTGCGGTAATGGAGGGCTTCTCATCTTCGTATCTCTTTTTCGTAATCTAACTAAGCCTCGGAGTAATGCTCCTTGCAGAAAGCAGCCAGCGCTTCCTCTTCTTCAGCTTCCATGTCGAAGTCGAGATAACGATCCGTCGACTTCTCAATTAAATCATAGTTTACGACGCTGCCTTGCTCTTCCTCGACCTTATAGATAGCCTTCACGTATATTCCATGTTCGGAGTATAGTTCATCGTCCTCTTCAATATTGAGGTCCAGCTTAAATTCGTACCTTGTACCTGCTAATATCTTAAATGGGTCCTTTACTAACACAACGCTGTATTCTGTAACAGTAAACATGTCCTCATCCTTCCTATACCTCTGAACTCATTATACACGTATAATGGCGCAGGAACGAGAAACTATCTGAATCGTGGAGTTATTTAAGGCTAGGCGCTTCTACATAAGGGTATAGCTCCTTAATTGCTCGGTATCGCGAGCCGTTAAAGGACGGCCACCTATAATCATTTTCCACTAATTTATCGAATCTTCTTTTTAAATACGGCTTCATTTCAGGATACTCTTCTTTACTAAAACGGATAAGCAAAGGGATTGTGTCCGTAGATAGCTCGCTTAAGTAGCCCGCGTCTATTATCCCACTTTCTCTAAAGCGGTCTATGTTCTTCTCAGCAATAACCCTATCCATCCCCAAGTAATTCATAAACACATAGGCGACCAAGCTGATGAAAATATACCACTTAGTAAGCGGAATATTCCGGCTTCGAATTCTAAGTGCCGCAATAATTAGCAGAATGACGAGATAGATCATAAAGGCGTGAACGAGGAATCGGATATACGTATAGCCATATGCCTCTTCATACAGAACAAGCCGCATATAAGCAGAATACAACATTACGCCTGAGCAACCGACCAATATATAGAGCAGCACAGCATTCATTCTTCTCAGCCTGCCCGTTTCTGATTCGCCCTCATAGAATAAAGTAACCATAAGGATGACAAAATTAATAAGAGAAACGACTACGAGCTCAACGAACCCACTCCTGGCATACTCCGCATAAGATTTACCTTCCGGTAACACCCCATCCCATGCCCCAAATAGATAAGAAAATTGGACGACTACGAACAGCACGTAAACGATATTCACCGAAATTAACAGGGTAACCAGAATAATCGGATCAATCCTGAAGCCTGCCGTTTCTTTGCCTACCTTATCTTTCTCAATCGTCATCACTTGCTTACTCTTCCCATAGCTGGGTTTTACAAATCCCCATAAGTAACCGAAGAATAACACTCCGAAAACGATAATCCAGATAAATCTCATGAGACTATCACCAAGCGAGACACTGTTCAATGACTCCGGAATAGCCTCCAATAAACGTGTGAACACCCCGTCAGCTGAGGCTAGTAGGTTAATAACGACAACAATGAGAGGCAGTGCGATGGCAAGTCCTATGAGAACCTTCCCCATGACACTTTTCTGCTTAATCCCCATCTTCCTTATCGCTGTCACCTTAATAATTCGAAAGACAGTCGGAATATGGCGTAGGCTTTGCGGAATGAGATGGTTGATTGCTTCTCCCACTATTCGGATGCTCCACCAGACGTGCTTCTTCCTCCCCCGCGTATAAGCAAGATGTACAAACACTAGTGACGGAATCACAACCAAATTAAGTCCATAGAAAAACGGGTTATTAAATATTACATATGTCATCGAGAGTAGCATAATAACGGTAAACAGGAACCATCCAAACCAAGGAATTTCCAGCAGCTGATGCCTGATATCATGGAAAAGATAGATGTAGAGAAGAAGTACGAATAGAGGATAGGAAACCCCCGGCAGGTTGCCATAGAACAAATACTGGTGCACAAAAGCTAGGACGAACGCCCCTATAAGCGCAGCCACTGAACGCCCCATAATCTGTTTTTTCATTACATTCAATTTGAATTCCTCCGCTTCCAGACTTTCTACTGCCTATTGTAGATGTTAAAATAGGAAAATAAAGAGAAAAAACTCGTTCTTATTTTTCCTATTTTAGCTCGGCACATAGAAGGTCTCGAATTGGGGGACATATTTCAACTAGGGGGTAGCTTTTCTATGAAGCTGCATCAGCAGTATTTAAAGCTCCACTCTCAATATGGAAGCCTGGATTCCGTTGAGATCACTTTGGACGAGTTAGCCCATTTTCTTGAATGTACCCATCGCAATGCCACGAACATTGTACGTAAAATGACCGAGTGTGGGTGGATCACATGGGATGCTCTACGCGGTCGTGGGCGTCGTTCGACTTTGAAATTTATCATTCAACCGGAAGATATCGCAGTGCAATCCGTCATGCAGGCCATCAACAGGAAGGAAATTAACCAAGCGATAGACCAAATTAGAGCCCACAAGCATTCATCCAAGCTGCAGGAGCATTTACAAGGCTGGCTGCTCACTTATTTCGGTCACCACTCTGAGATCAAAAGCGATCGCCAGATTGATACTCTAAGAATTCCAGTTCGCCAGCAGCTTCACACCATTGATCCTTTATACATGAATTTATTAGCCGAATCGTTCGTTTCCAGCCACGTGTTTGACGGGCTTATACGAACAACGGATAAGCCCGATGAAATTTTGCCGAGCATCGCCCACGCTTGGGAAGTAGATGACAGTCGGACAAAATGGACTTTCCATCTGCGTAAGGAGGTGCTCTTTCATCATGGGCAGATTATGACTGCTGCAGATGTTGTTTACACATTCGAGCGACTAATTCGCTCTTCTCATAGAACGCTGTATAGCTTTATTCCCAAACAAATCAAGTCCGTACGCGCCCTTAATCTCACGACTGTCTGCTTTGAGCTGGAGGAGCCTAATGAGCTTTTCCTCCCTTTCCTATGCACGAGTCGCGCCGCCATTGTTCCGAAGGATCTTCGCCAGCTGGGAACCAGTCGCTTCGGGACGACACCAATAGGAACCGGTCCTTTCAAGGTCACAGAGATGAGTGAGCGTGTTTGTGTATTAGAGGTGTTCACTCCTTATTTTCAAGGAAGAGCGCATCTGGATCGAGTAGAAATTGTTCATGTCCCTTGGGAGTCTGAGAATGGACAGGGGGACCCCCTATCGCCGTTTCACATTATCCATAGTCCCTCTGCTGCCGAAAAAACCTGGAGTCACATCCATTCGGACACCACTGTCAGAAAATTCGTAACCTGTAATACGCAAAAAGCCGGATCGTTGAACGATCCGACCATTCGTGCGCACGTACTAGATAGTCTTCGGGGAAAAATAGCTCCATTGCCTGCATCAGATGGGCAAGAAGGGTTAATCTATGAGCATCCAATCAGCCTTCAGCTTGCGACCATTCCTCCATACAAGCAAGACGCAGACAGCCTCGCCAACAAGCTTGAGCTATGCGGCTATTCCTGCAAGGTCGTCTCAGCAACGCCCGAAGAATTCAAAGGGGCTATTCGACTGGAGTCTGACTTGATCCTGTTCTCCCTGTTCCGCGATCAGGATGAACAGCTCCGTCTATTCGACCTCTACTTAACAATCGCAGAGCATGTCGATCCTCACACCCGAATCGATATCGAGAAGCTATTGTCTGTCGTGAAGGTTGAGCTTGACCCCATAAAAAGATCACACAATCTAAATCTAATTGAGCAGCTCCTTATTAAAGAGCATCAGCTGTGCGTTGTGTCAGAGAGACCGCTGCCCACGGCCTATCTCCCCTCCGTTCGAGGAGTTACCTTCAACTCACAGGGCTGGGTGAATCTACGGACGATCTGGTTTCCTCCTACTAAAGAGGACTAGGCATCATGCCCATTATCCGAGCTCATAAAACTCAGGTCGACGGTCATAAAATGGCGCAACCGCGCCGCGCTCGCGATTCTCGCGAAGCTGGTGATAGTCCACCTCAACGAATACTGTCATATTGGCATTAACCTCACCCGCTTGGAGCACTCCGTCGGCTTCAAAGGGAATATCACACGGCGTAAACACACCCGCCTGGCAATATCCTTGATCGACCTGCGGACGATCCTCTGACAAAGCTCCAACAAGCCCGCTGAGCACGACGAAGATCTGGTTCTCGATCGCTCTTGCCTGACAGCAATGACGCACTCGATAATAGCCATGCTTACTATCTGTGTAAGACGGACAGAGAATTAATTGAGCCCCTCTCAGTGCCGCTGCTCTTGCCAGCTCCGGGAACTCAATATCATAGCAGGTTAAGATGGCCATCTTACCCCATTCCGTATCGAATACGTTAAGAGCATCTCCAGCGACTAGCGGCCAACGAATCTGCTCCTCCGGAGTTAGATGCACCTTGCTTTGAGTTTCAACTCGGCCATCAGGAAAGAAAAGGAATGCCTTATTCTCGTACTCCTCCTCTTCCACTCCCCGACAGATGTGAGTCCCCGCCAGAATAGCGATGCCCCGCTCCTGACTCTGTTGTTTGAAAAACCGGATATATTGCTCCGTCCGCTGATCCAAGTAATCGCAAGCTTCTTCATGTAGCATGGATGGCTCTACACTTAGAAGATGTGCGGTCATGTATTCGGGAAATACAACCATCGCAGAGCCTTCTTCAGCTGCCTCTTTTATTTTCGTCGATATTCCTGCCCAGAATTGCTCCTCGGAATGAATATCTGTAAGACCATATTGTGTTGTGGCGATCTTTAGCTTTTTCATGTGCACCCCTGTATGTTAAGAACGAATTTGTAAGGAATAAATATCTGTTCTGCGATCTCGGAAGGATAAAGCATCTGTCGATTTACGATATCGCTCCAGCGTCTCGAGATCCACCTCTGCCATAATAACGGTTTCCGTGTTTTCACTGCATTCTCCCGCAATACCATCACGAGGAAATGAGAAATCTGCAGGCGTATAGATGCCCGACTGGGCATATTGAATATCTACGTTGTCTACATGGGTGAGGTTCCCTACTGTACCCGCAGTGACAATAAACACCTGATTTTCGATCGCCCTTGCCTGAGCGCAGTATTTCACCCTGAGAAACATCTGTCTATCCTCCGCACAGAAAGGTACGAATATGATCTGGGCGCCTTCCTCTGCAACGATCCGTGACAGCTCAGGATACTCGATATCACTGCTCAGCTGAATCGATATTTTGCCACAATCCGTATCAAATACGCCAAGCTCGGAACCACCGTTAATGCCCCACCACTTGCGCTCATTCGGAGAAATATGCAGCTTATACTGCTGCTCAATTGTACCGTCTCGACGGAATAAGTGCGCCACATTGTAAATCCGGTTGTTACTTTCTACAAAATGCGAACCGCCAATAATATTTACATTGTATTTGACTGCTAGTTCTGAGAAAAGCTCGACGTAATTCGTCGTGTATGTGCTTAGCTTCCGGATAGCTAGACTCGGAGAGCGCTCGTCGAGAAAAGAGAGCAGCTGCATCGTGAAATTTTCCGGGAAGACAGCGAAATCAGATTTATAATCGGATGCGACATCGACATAATGCTCGCACTGCGTGGCGAATTCCTCGAAGGAATCAATCTTCTTCATCATGTACTGAATAACACAAATCCGGACAGGCAGCGACATTTTGTAATGTGTTTTGTTAATGCTCGGCTTGTATTCAATGTTGTTCCACTCCAGCAGCGCAGCAAAGTTCTTAGAATCTGCGTCATCGGATAGATAGTTGGTAATGATTCTCTTCAGCGTGAAACCATTCATCATCTGGAAGGTAAGCACAGGGTCATAGATATTCTGCTGAAGCACTTCTTCTGCATATTCTTTAGGTGTCATTTGATCGCTGAAATTGTGATACCCTGGAATGCGTCCCCCCACGATAATACTCTTAAGGTTAAGGTGCTCAGCAAGCCGCTTACGCGCCTCATATAGACGTCTGCCAATCTTCATCCGACGAAAATCCGGGTGAACCATAACCTCCATCCCGTACAGGTTGCCACCGCGCGGGTTATGATTGCGTATATATCCTTTTTCTGTAATTTCTGAATACGTATGCTGCTCCAAGTAATCATCGAAATTAACAATCAGGCTTGAGCAGGAGCCAATAATTTCTCCGTCTAGCTCGACGCAGATTTGCCCCTCAGGAAAAATTCGAATATGGCTTTCCAATTGATCCACTTTCCAAGGACCCATGTTTGGGAAGCATACGTTTTGCAGCTCAATGATTTTATCGAAATCTTCACGCTCAATATTGCGAATAATGATCTTCTTTTCGAATTGCGAGATTTGATCTGTTGTCATATTAATAAGAACTCCTTTAAAGGCGTTATATCTCTATTGTACCCTATAGATTCATAACCTTATTATCAAACTGTTATCGTTTTGTAATTTTTTCTATTTACATTATCTAACCCCCGCTCGAATGAGCACTTTCTTTAGCGTATTAGCACTACCTTTGTCATCGACGCAGGGGTTACAGCAATAACCCCGAATTAGGACAGTAATACTTGTTCGAATGGAGTGATCACGATGGATGTGAAAAAAACAAAGGATGCATCTATGCTGCTGGGAGTTAGTCAAACAACTGTGAAAAAGTGGGCTTCTCACTACTCCTCTTTCTTTCAGAAGGACCATCTTGGACATTATGTATTTACTGACGATGATATTAGTCTGCTCCAATACATTAAGGAACAGATTGCGCTAGGACATACCTTAGATCATATTGTTCCTCCTGTTAGTCCCGTTAGTCCCGTTGTGGAGCTACAGCAGGTACCTACAAACAAAAATAAGCAAATGGACCATACTGAACTCCTGTCCCGTATTCGCGAGGTTGAACGCTCTGTACAGCAGAAGGCCGATGAGGTCGTATCCGCCCAGGTGCTTCTGCATCGTGCGGAAATAGATGAAATGCGCAAGATGATAGCTCAGCTAGCTGCCACAGTTGAAACGATGCAAAATGTAAAAAGCAAGCCTCCGTCTACCTATGGAGAATTATTCCTTCCTGCAGCAGAACCAACCCCCATTGCTCCCAAAAAGCAAAGCATGTTTCGTTACTTCTTCTAATATCATTAATCAACGGACATATAAAAGCTGTATAAAATGATATATAGCTAACCTGTCCCCAAAATCAAACAAATTAATTCAAAATTTGATGAAAATCCTCTAACTTTTCCCCCCTTGCTTACGTCTAATAGGTTAACCAAAAAGAACAGAATGCGAATTCGGTCCTAACAGGCGGGGATGGGGATCTCTCCTGCGAAGATCATCCCCTATCGTCTTTCGTTTCTGGTTGGAAAGCGGATCAGTGGAGGAACTTGCAATGCGGGGAAAAAGACCGAAAAAAAGACGCATTTTACCTTATGCGTTGGTGTTAGTAGCTCTAGCACTATTAACTAGTTTATTTACATTGTTCCAAGGCTGGAGTCGCGACGGATTATCTGGGGCTGGTGTAGTTGATGCCGCTGCTCCTACTGAATCTAGTGAACCAGCTGTACTGACGACAGACAAGGTACCACCAGTCGCTACGCCTCAAGCATCCAAGGATCCGGGAGCGACGACAACACAGCCTCCTGTCAAGGAGCCGACGTCTTCCCCCGTCGTTATTAACAAGGATATCTATAAGAATAAGAAGCTCGTTGCCCTAACCTTCGACGATGGTCCTGATAATAAATACACGGAAGAAATACTAGATCTCCTGGCTGAATACAACGTTAAAGCAACCTTCTTTGTAGTAGGCACTCAAGTACAAAAATTTCCTGAAACAGCTAAAAGAATCGTTGATGAAGGTCATTCTATTGGCAATCATTCTTGGTCCCATAAAGACCTATCCAAGCTTTCAGCTGCAGCATTGGAATTAGAGCTTGATAAGACGCAACGAGCTATCTTCAAAGCTACTGGTGTAACCTCGGAGCTTGTACGCGCTCCATATGGCGCTCTCTCCAAAACATTGCTTGATACCATTCACAAAGACAATATGAAGCATGTCTTCTGGACCGTAGACACAAGAGATTGGGCAGGTAGCTCCGTAGCGGAAATGCATAAGAACGTCCTAGCCAACACCCATAAGGGTGGAATCATTCTCATGCACTCCTTCGGTGGCCGCAAGCATGCAATTGAACATACGATAGAGCTTCTGCCTTCCATCATTAAAGATTTAGGCGCGAAAGGCTATGAATTCGTAACAGTCGATGAGTTAATTATATCCGGACAGTCTCATTCCTCCGTCATTAAATAATCACGGCAAATAACCACCTCCCTTATCTTACGGGAGGTGGTTATTTATTATCGTTATACATTATCGCCTACTCTGTAGATGTAAACTTGTGTACGATATATATCCGTGCAGGTTATCACTTTCTCTGGCTGCCACTCAGGTAATGCAAAGCATGCGCTAATGACTCGTGCACTAGGAGGTAGCTTCTCTCGCAGGATCGCACTTAATTGCTTCATAGCCCCGGGATAGAGATAACAGATGACTAGGCTGGTATCCTCATAGGTATAATTATAAATATTTCCCCTACGAAAAGTAACCGAGGTCTTGCGATTTTGCTCAACTCTCTGAAATCGTCGGAATGTGATCCACGACCAGATTTTTGAAAACCACAAAGGTACAGATGAATTTTCAATGCCAATGATTCGCCAACCGCCGCATTGCTTTCCTATATGTATTCCTAGTGTTCCCCAGCCTGACCCCGCTTCAACAATTACGCCCTTGTCGCCTAATCGATTAATCTCCTTCACTACTACTTCACGAACCCGAAGGGATGAAGGCATGGGGGAAATCCCATTTTTCCAGCTCGCATATACAATAGATATTGTAGCTAATAGTGCGGAAACAAGTACAATAATGGATATCAACTCATAGAGACTGACCTTCATGGTGCACCTCCAGCTATAGGTCATACGCCAATCTAATCTAATGGCACTTACTACTATCCCTTTACATTGACGTTAGGTCAATGTTTACAATAAAAATAAAGGAGGGCTGACATGAAAATAAAAGAGGTTACTAATAAGCTTAATATCTCGCCAAGAGCAGTCCGTTTCTACGAGCACAAAGGCTTGCTGTCTCCCTCCAAGCATCCGGACAATCAATATCGCACCTTCACGGATAAGGATATCTGGAGGCTGCAGACTATCATCTCCCTTAGGGAGGCTGGTATGTCTATATCTGATATTAAACAGGCTTTAGAGAGCTGGGACGAGGACGACAAGGAGGAGCTACAGTATTATCTGGAGCTGCAACGGTCGGTCATGATGTCAGAGTGGCTGCAGATCAAACAAGCCATCGAAACGACCGAGCACATGATCCAGCTTCTCAAAACCGAGCAATCCTTACCCCTCGAGCATATATTCCAGCTGGCAGAGGCGTCTAAGAAACGGCGAGAGCACCGTGGCAATTGGGAGGATAGGTGGAACTTCAATCAGTTAGCAACCACTCATGATGAGCGAGTTTCCGCGAATTCAGGAAACTATGCAGACTACGATCAAGCGCTAGACCTTATCGTACGTCAGATACGACCTATCGATAACGAGCAAGGGCTCGATATTGGAACGGGGACTGGGAATTTGGCTGTACGGTTTATGGATCTAGGTCATACCATGTCAGGCGTTGATCAATCGAAGGAGATGCTGCGCCTCTGCCATAAGAAGCACCCTTCACTGGAAACAAGATTGGGGAATTTTCTAGCCCTCCCTTATCTTGAGGAGCAATTTGATTTCGTTGTGTCCAGCTTTGCCTTTCATCACCTAACTCCCGACCAACAGCCTCTGGCTTTAGAAGAAATAGGTAGAGTGCTTAAGCCAAGCGGTCGTATATGTATAGCCGATCTCATGGAATCGAATAACGGGAGTAAAGAAAGCTCTCCAGATTACCCTTCGATCCATTCTTTAGTGGACTGGTTTGAAAGAAACGGCTACAACTCAGTTGTTACCCCTGTAAATAAACGGCTTCACCTTATATACGCCAGTAAGGATGAGCAGCACCTTGTTTAATTGTAACTGTACCCCCCGTTTGGGGGATTTTTTTTGTCCAATAGAAGACTATAGTTATAAGATGGGCAATCAACATACTTAAGTTACTCAAACAACTGGTAAGGGCGGTGTTTCAATTATGAGTTATAGGGGCAGACTACTCTCACTTGCTATCGTCATCTTAAATACTGCGCTCCTGATTTTATTATCATACACGCGGCAAAGTAACAGTTATTACGCCCTAATCATTAGCATAGCGGCACTCTACGCCTTAGTAGGCTGGCGGTTGGGAAAGAAATATGACCAAGCAAAGTATTATGCTGAGATTGACGAGTTAACCCAAGTTAATAATCGTAGGTTCGCCTTGCAAATCTTCCCTAAGCTCAAGAAAGATGCAGACAGAAAATCAAGTAAAATCATGATTGTAATCATTGATATCGATCACTTCAAAACCATTAATGACTTGTATAGCCATGACATCGGAGATCAGGTTCTGCGACAAATTTCTGATGCCTTAACCGATTCCTTCAGAAATACGGATTATATTATCAGATGGGGCGGAGATGAGTTTCTCGTTATTCTTCCCAACGTTGACGAACAAGCTACAGCAGCTTTACATATTCACATGCAAGAAAGAATAAAGAAAATTTCCATTCCTATTTCAATCGCTGTGTCCGTTTCTGTAGGTCAATCTTTATACCCTGATGAAGGCAAAAATTTAGACGAGCTTATCAAGGTGGCTGATCAAAATATGTATACACATAAAAACAGCAAAGCTAAGGGATAAAAATACTTTTCCTTTTCCCTAAACTTATGCAATCCCATCTTATAAAATTTTCTCTAGATGGATCTGCTGCTCTTTACTTAGATCAATATACACTCCCTTAACTTCAACGACTGGATGAACCGGGTCCTGAGCACTGACCATTACAATTTTCCCTTCATTCCCATCCGATAAAACCACTGTATTACCAATCATTGCGTCCATAAGCCGTTTCAGAAAGCTAAGCGTAATTCCTGGATCAAATGAGCCATATAGGTTGTCAGACATTTCCTTAAGCACTTTGTAGAATGGAACAGGCTGCTTATACACTCGCTTGGAAACCATTGCATGAAAGACATCTGCTACCGCAACGATTTTACTGTAAACATCGATATGGCTCCCTTTTAATCCAAAGGGATATCCGCTCCCATCTTCACGTTCATGATGCTGTAGCGCAACATAAGCATATCGTTCCGGAATACCTACAGATTTTTTGAGAATTTCATACCCGTAGACAGAATGCTCCTTCACTACCTTGAATTCCTCTTCCGTCAGCTTCCCCGGCTTATTAAGAATAGCTCCCGGTATTTTAGCTTTCCCGATATCATGAAGAAATCCCGCCGTAGTGAGCTCCAGCAGCTCCGCTTCATTTAAACCGCGGGTTTTGCCAATTAGCTTAGATAACAATGCGACGCCTATACTATGTCTGTATACATACTCATCATGAACCTCTAAGTGGACCAGAATTTCACTCAAATTCGGGTGATTGCTCATGAACATGATTATCGGGATAATTCTGTCACGTACGTCAGCAAATGGAACGCTGCCGTAATTTCTCGCTTTGTCAAACAAATCCCTAACTTCTTTTATCGCAGAATCGATTAAATCTAGAATGGATACTGGCTCTACATCATCATCTGACAATACGATGTTCTGTTGAGCAAGCCGATCGATATCTTTGATTGTTAACACCCTATGATTCGGGATAATTAAGGTTCCTATGTCGTTGTAAATGTTTTTGTTTACTCGCATATTCAAGAAAGACTCCTGCTGCGGATCATCCATATCTATACCACCTACCACTTTCCGTTATCAGACTTCACTCGGGTGGTCTATACCTGCTTCTTCAGTGCCTGGATATCGAAAGTCGTGTTTTCGACAGGCTCAAAGATATCCTTGCAATATTTACCTATGCAAACCCGACCAGCATACATTTTTTTCACCTGAATCTTCCGCCTTGCCTTTAGCACCGTATTGGCGCCCGTCTGTCCACCGATAATCTGAGCTATTATGCTGTCTCCTGCTTCAAGCTGGGACCCTCTGCACATAGAGCTTTGATGGACAAAAATAATATTCCTTGCGGCGTATAGATCGCACAACAGTACACCGTCACGATGGATGACAATGTCGCCATTGGACTTCAGCTCGCTGTTATGGCACTGATTGATACTAATTTCTACATATGCCTCCTGCATTCTCTCAATTTCGTCATGGGTTACCTTAAGTAATTCTAGGAAGCTTTGAACAAACCCGTATGTTGCCATCTCGACGATCTTAGTCGGCTGCGAGAAAATTTCCGCAACCTCCTTTAGCTTCACATATTCCTCTTGTTTAATTTGCTGGATATTATCAATGACAGCGAGAAGCTCCTTGATGGCATCAGGGATTTCCATCATTTTAGTTTCCATGAGCAGATTCACAATCTGTCCATAAGAAACCTCTTGCTTCTTCGACTCCAAAGCTTGTACAAGTAGCTTGGAAGCATACAATAGCTTCTCTATGTAATCGCACAACTGCTTAGAAGAATGATAGAGTCTATTAAACAATACGCCAAAATAACCGGAGTAAAGCTTGCTCGCAATAACATTGCCTCTCACATTAATGCTTCCCGTGGCTGTAATCGTTGAGCTATATACGTTGCCATAGACATAAACATTACCGAGAGATTCTATAATCATATTGTCTGTTACATCTCCGTAAACAATAACATCCCCGGAGAACACGATATTGCCCGTCTTGATGTCTACGTTCCCTGAAATAACATAAGAAGTAGAGATATCGAGAGTTTTGATTTTACTTCCCGTTATCCTTGGCCTTCCCTGTGTCCGCGCCACGACGGAGCCATCTGGCATAAGCTCGACATTCGCTTTCACCATGATGGGGAGGTCCTTGGGCGGGCTGGGCACCGTAACACAGCCTAGCACATCATACCCAGCGGTCCCGTCCAGCATAGGAATTTTCTTCGCCATCATTTCTCCTTTACGAATGGATGGAATTCGTAGATGGTCGCGGAAATCGATAGTCCCGTCCACCTCAAAAAATTCACTCTCCACTTGCTGGGGAAAATAAACTTCAAGCTGTGCGTCCTTGCCCTGAATGGTCTCTTTGCCACTGGCCACGACTACGGGCAGGAAAGTAGGGTTTAACAGCTCTTGCTGGATAACAGCGAATTCGATTCTCGCTTTAATGGACATCGCCTCAAGCTTGCTAATAACATCGCCAAGCTGCACCGTCTTCAGTACAATATCTATGTCCTCTGCGACTCTTACAGTCAGCTGCTGGGCCGGTCCATCATCAACAAGTCGGCAGGAATAGCGCGCCTTAGCATGAAGGTGTAAGTAAGCTGCGAGCTTGTCATCCGAGATAATTATCTCAAATAGGGGCTGCTCTTCATTTTCCCAGGATATTCGATCCTCTGCTGTCACTTTCGATTCCTGATAAATTTCCTTATCATTAATAAACAGTCTGACTGGGCTCATAGGGTTAATGACAGCATATTCTCCCCCATGGATTGGATTCTGAACGGTAATCCGCTGATTCATAACGTGGATCGACCCATCCTGCTTCTTCTTATTAAGCGGGGCTTCCACTCCTCCTACTTCATCACCCGTTTCATGACTTCGTGAAGACTCTTCCAGATTTAATTGATTGATTAGCTTCTTCAATTCGGTTTCGGAAACCGGTTTCTTCAAGTAAAGCACCTCTCAAATCGCAAACTAATAGAAGCCTGCCGGTTAAGCGTACACGCATAAACAGCTTTCGCTGTCTTTTGGATAGCGAAAGAATGTATATGTCTGAGGTTATTCAGAAATGGATATGTGAGAAACTTTTTCAGTCCGAATAACTAAAAAAAGACATCCTCCAGAATGGAAGATGCCTACGCTCCATTCGACGGCTTGGCAACCTTAGAACGTTAGTTCCTTAGGCCCATAGCTTTGCGTCCCCCTCTTTCGAAAGGTTTGCCTTTTCGTGTATGCGGATCATTGTTGTATATACTTTATGACTAATTAATTTTCAATTTAATACCTTATATTAGGTATTCTTACCTTCATTATAAGATTATAGTCGCACTCTTTTCAATAGCCTGATCGATAATTGTATGATATTGTCGATTTTAGCTCATAAATTGCTTAGAGTTTCACAACCCAACCAAATGGATCTTCCAATGTTCCTCTTTGTATGCCCGTCATGAAATCATATATTTTAGCGGAGAGCGGCCCGGTCCGACCTTCATTGAGCGCAAGCTTATCACCTTGCCAATTCAATTCCCCTATTGGAGAAATAACTGCAGCTGTCCCTGTCCCGAACGCTTCCTCCAACGTACCATTACGATAAGCTTCAACTAGCTCATTAATCGAGATCGCTCTCTCCTCAACCTCAATATCCCAATACCGCAGCAGCTGAATAACCGAATCCCTCGTTACCCCGTCTAATATGCTTCCATTTAATGCTGGAGTAATGACCTTGCCGCCTACTTTGAAAAAGACATTCATACTCCCGACTTCCTCGATGTATTTCCGATGTACACCATCAAGCCAAAGCACCTGAGAATATCCTTTGTCAGTAGCTTCCTGCTGCGCTTTAAGTCCTGCCGCGTAGTTTCCGCCAGTCTTGGCATTTCCTACTCCGCCTGTCACAGCACGAACGTACTCGGACTCGACGAAGATGCTAACTGGATTGATTCCTTCTGCATAATAAGAGCCGACCGGTGACAGGATGATCATAAAATGATATTGCTCGGATGGAGATACTCCCAGCGTAGCTTGTGTCGCGATAACGAACGGTCGAATATAGAGTGAGGTGCCTTGCTCGTCCGGAATCCATTCCTCATCCACTAGAACAAGCTTTCTTAACGCCTCCATTATTACGTTCTCGTCGAGGGCAGGAATGCTTAGACGGGCGTTGGAACGATTGAGCCTCTGTAGGTTCTTATAGGGACGGAACATCAGAATGCGGCCCTCAGCCGTCTTATATGCTTTCATTCCTTCAAACACGGTTTGACCGTAATGGAAAACCTTTGCTGCTGGATCCAACGAAATGGGCTGATACGGAATGATACGCGGATCGTGCCAGCCCTTCCCTGCATCATAGTCCATAATAAACATATGATCCGTAAAATACTTCCCAAAGCTAAGCTGATCAATTTCGGGTTTTTGTTTCTTAGCAGAGGTTAGCTCCACCGAAATATTGAGATCCATTCAAACATCTTCTCCTTAATTCGTCAGTTATTATTGCCTCGATCCTATGCTTTACCTAATACTAAACAGGTTACCATAAAGAGTGCCGAACTCCAAAGGGATATTAGTATGATTTAGTCAAGAAACGACAAAATGCCCCTAACCTAGAAGGTTAGGGGCATCTCTATCGTTATAAAGCTTACAGTTTTACAACGTTTTCTGCTTGTGGTCCACGGTTGCCTTGAACGATGTTGAATTCAACGCGTTGGCCTTCGTCAAGGGATTTGTAACCGTCGCCTTGAATTGCGGAGAAATGTACGAATACGTCATTTCCACCTTCTACTTCGATAAATCCAAATCCTTTGTCTGCGTTAAACCATTTCACTGTACCTTGTTCCATTTTTGAAAACCTCCATAAAGTTATTAACATGTTTTTTTCGCTCAAACAAAAATCACACATTGAAAAGGGTACCATATCACGATGATCACTTTTTCAATACGTGATTCCAGTGTTTAGATATTTATGTAAGAACTTAACTATACCACAGGATAAACATAATTGCAAACATTTGTCGGCAAGTAATTAAAAAAAGATCATTTCATGCACATTCCAGCTGCCATTGGGCTAGGGAATGGGGGCGGGGAATGACAGAGTTAAGCGGCGGGGCAGGCTAATTTACGCACACTAGCTCGGCTTCGGACGGAGTTAGTCGGCGAGGCAGACTAATTTACTCCAACTTACATAGTTTGATCCAAAGTTACGCGGTGACTCCGACTAATTACCTTCAGTTGCTGTGCTTTGGGGCAGAGTTACGCGGCGCGGCAGACTAATTTACTCCAACTTACATAGTTTGATCCAGAGTTACGCGGTGACTCCCAGTAGCATTGCATTAAAATTTCAGCAGGTTGTCAAGGTTACTTCCACGAAGTAAAATGTGCTAAATTTGTATGATTTTATTTAATCAGACAATAAAAAAGCTCCTATAATTAGGGGAGAGGGTGTCCTGTCCAAATCCTAATTAAAGGAACTTCCGCATGGACAAGAATACTACAAAATCGGTCATAACGGAATACCTTTCCCCGTTAAACCACAATTTTTTATTGGCTTCCATTCAAAGTCGCGGGTTTGAGCGAAAATACATAGGTGAGCTAGTCTCTGCGGATAAAAGTTGCTCGGCGCGGCAGACTAATTTACTCCAATTTGCGTAGTTTGATCCAGAGTTACGCGGTTTCTTCGACTAATTACCTCCTGCAGCTGCGGTTTGGGGCGGAGTTAGTCGGCGAGGCAGACTAATTCACTCCAACTTATATAGTTTGATCCAGAGTTACTCGGAGGCTCCGACCAATTATCTCCAGCAGCTGCGGTTTGAGGCGAAGTTAGTCGGCGAGGCAGACTAATTCACTCCAACTTACATAGTTTGATCCAGAGTTGCGCGGTGACTCCGACTAATTATCTCCTGCAGCTGCGGTTTGGGACGGAGGTAGTCGGCGGGGCAGACTAATTCCAACCACATGAAGAAAATACGTTCTCCGCAAATTAATGTTGGAAGTTTGACCACTGTTATTAGTAACCGTGATCTTGAACGCATAACAATCTTCCATCGTCCAGTCGATATCGACATAGTCCGTGTCAGTGCTAGGTGCATGATAGCCCTGTCTCACAATTGTTGCCAATTGAGTGTTCGCCTTAATAATCTCGGACAATATATACATAGTTGAATGATATTTTGAAAAATGAACATCTTATTTCACGAATGCTTGCTAATTTTGTTGAAGTCAGCTATAGTAAGTACTCCAGATGAGATTGATACAGCATTCACTGGTTTTCCAATTGTCGCGGGGTGGAGCAGCCCGGTAGCTCGTCGGGCTCATAACCCGAAGGCCGCAGGTTCAAATCCTGCCCCCGCAACCAACTTTACACTTAAGCTTCATATGTCATAGTTAATCCCCGACGTTCCCGTCGGGGATTTTTTGTACACTATTCAGACCTAATTTCTATCACACGTATCTCTTTCCTTCAAGCCGCATTTCCAAACCCATCTTATTTGCCGATAAATTGCTGCGTCCAGTAGGCTTCCCCATTCTTAACAACATACCCAACACCAAGATGAGTATAGGAACCGTTCATGATGTTAGCGCGATGCCCCGGCGAATTCATCCAAGCTGTGACAACCTCTTGTGGAGTCGGTTGGCCCTTGGCGATATTCTCTCCCGCTGACTGATATTGCACACCGAAATTCCGCATCATCGCGAACGGATCTCCATAAGTCGGAGATTCATGGGAGAAATAGTTGTTGGCAGCCATATCCTCTGACTTTGCACGAGCTGAACGATTTAGGCTCGAGTCAGTCCCCGCACAAGCAGCTAATCCTGCTTTCTGCCGCTCTTGATTAGTAAGCTTTAATACTTCTGACTCGTAGCCCGTCATACTCTCATTAGCCGGAATCTTAACGGTTTCATCCTGCTTTAACGGTGCATCCGCCGACTGCTGGGGAGCTTTGGTCCCTTCATTACCGGAAGAGGGCGGTTCATTTATGTTCTTAGAGATATCTGGATTCGCCCGCAAAAAATCTCCAATATCCACATGGTAGCGCTCTGCAATATCAGCAATGGATTCATTCTTCTGGACAACATGCATATTGTAAGGAAGTTTTGTATCAACGGAGCTCACGTTAAATTGCGATCGTGGCTGTGATTGCGATTGAGATCTTGTTTTCATCTTCTGGCTCTGATTTTGACTGCTACATGCCACCAGCATAGCCAAACACACTATTATCACTATTCGTTTCATTGTTTATTTCCTCCCTTTCTTTCTCCACCTTAATTTCCCCTTCTTCCTGAAAAAAATCCAAACAGCTACAAGGAGGACCATTGATGGGTGGACGAAATAGTAAGGAGTCGATTCTCCACAGAAAAAAACACGTACTCCACAATAAAACAATGGAGAACGTGCTTTTACAATCCTATTTGAGCTTCTTATGAGCTTCTTATGAGTTTCTTATGAGCTTCTTATGAGTTTCTTATGAGCTTCTTATGAGTTAGCCTCGTGAACCTTAAGCTGCTTACCCTTAACCGTCGTATTCTTCATTACTTCAATCACATGCGGACCCTTGCCATTCAAAATCTCAATAAAGGTTACACTGTCTTGAATAGTAATAATTCCGATGTCCTCTGCTGTTACACCCTCAATTCGAGCGAGCGTTCCGACAAAATCTACCGCTCTGAGCTTCTTTTTCTTGCCCCCGTTGAAGTACAGCTTCATGATACCCTTGTTAAGGTGTTCATTCTTGTCCTTCTTAATCGTAGGTTGAACGCTCAGCTTCTTCTCGAAAGCAGCCTGTCTCAATTCGACCTCGTCCTTTGAAGGCATTTTCCGCTTGCGGATTTCAAAACCGATATAACCCTCAATATTCGCTAAAAACTTGTCCTCATTAGGTGTCGCAAAGCTAATGGCTTTACCCGTCTTACCCGCACGTCCCGTTCTTCCTGTTCTATGAACGTAGCCCTCCGCGTCCTGTGGGAGATCATAATTAATGACATGAGTAATGCTATCAATATCGATTCCTCTGGCAGCGACATCCGTTGCAACCAAATAGCGGAAAGCCCCTTTACGGAACTCGTTCATCACCTTGAAGCGATCCTCTTGCTCCATACCCCCGTGAATTTTGCCGCATCTAAAGCCCAACTGATCCAACTGCCGATAGACTTTATCTACTTGCTCCTGCGTTCTTCCGAAAATAATGCAGCTGTCCGGGTTCTCCACCACAATTACGTCATGTAGAAGCTTTGGTTTGTCCCCTTCCTTCACAGTAATCAGGGAGTGATCGATAAGTGATGTTGTCGCATCTGCCGTAGAAGTAATCTCGATGTCTACCGGATTCCTCATGATTTTATGACAAAGCTTTTCGATATCCTTAGGCAAAGTCGCGGAAAATAACAGAGAGACCCTTTTCTTAGGGAGCTTCTGAACAATCTTCTCCACCTGCTCGATGAATCCCATATTGAGCATCTCATCAGCCTCATCAATAACGAGATAGCTGATACACTCAAGCTCAAGCGTACCCCTCTCGATATGATCCATAACTCGTCCCGGCGTTCCCACAACAACATGTGTCTTCTGTTTTAGCTGTGCGGCTTGCTTGGAGAAGGGCTCCTTGCCATATAAAGGTGTCGCTTTAATCCGCTTAAATCTACCGATATTCGTAATGTCTTCATTTACTTGTACGGCAAGCTCTCGTGTAGGCGTGAGGATTAGTGCTTGTGGCTTGTTCTCTTCCCATTCCACCAGCTCACAGATCGGGATGCCGAACGCAGCCGTTTTGCCGCTCCCCGTGCGAGACTTGACGGTCAAATCCTTCTTCTCAAGCGCGATCGGTATGACTTGCTTCTGCACTTCAGTCGGCTTCTGATAGCCTAATCCACTTATCGCTCTGACGATTTCGTCGCTTAATTTATAGTCATTAAAGCTGCTTTCGCTCATATATGTACCCCTTTAATTAATTTCTTGTCTCTTACGAGTGTATCTTAGTCTAATCAAAAAAGACACTAAAGCCACGAATACCGTAGCGTCCCACACCAATCTTTTATTAGAAGATAAATTCTAACCCCTTAAACATTATAACGTTATATTTACTAATCCAACATTAAGTGCTATCTTAACATTAGCAAGAGCAATGAAGGTAGGTGAAGAGCATGCAGGAGCCGTTCGTTCTAAGCAATCTTACACGTGTGAGCGGTGAAGCGATCGATATCGTAATCAATAACGATAGGATAGCCGAAATAACTCCCGCAGGGAGTGGACAAGGCAAACAGGTCATAGACTGCTCCGGCACCTATGTATCGAGCGGCTGGATTGATCTTCATGTCCACGCGTTTGCTGATTTTGATCCTTATGGGGATGAAATTGATGAGATTGGAATTAAGCAAGGTGTAACAACCCTCGTGGATGCCGGAAGCTGCGGAGCTGACAGCATTGCGGAGTTAGCTACACAAGGACAGCAAGCTCTAACCAATCTGTTCGCTTTTCTGAACATTTCTCGATTGGGGCTTAAAAGAATAGACGAATTATCCAATCTTGAATGGATTGATTCGAACGAAGCTGTTCGGGCGATCCACGAGCATAAGGACTTCATCATTGGGCTAAAAGCACGGATAAGCAAAAGCGTTGTCGGAGCTAGCGGTATTGAACCTTTACGTATAGCACGAAAGCTGTCCGACGAAACATCGCTGCCCTTAATGGTTCACATCGGTTCCGGTCCGCCGAGTATTGAGGACATTGTTACTCTGTTAGAACCTAAAGATGTCATTACCCACTATCTCAACGGGAAAAAAAATAATCTGTTCAATGATCAAGATCAACCCCTGCAGGTGCTAGTTGAGGCCATTGCCCGAGGTGTTCACTTAGATGTTGGACATGGTACGGCAAGCTTCTCATTCAAGGTGGCTGAGGCAGCCAAACAGCATGGCATCGTATTAAATACGATTAGCACGGATATCTACCGCGGCAATCGACTTAACGGCCCTGTTTACAGTATGTCCCATGTTCTTTCCAAATTTCTTTACCTGGGATACCCGCTTGAGGAAATCATTTCAGCGGTCACGATAAATGCAGCCAACTGGCTCAACAAGCCGGAGCTCGGCCGAATTGAAGCTGGAGACGTTGCGAATTTAACCTTGTTTACCGTTCGTAACGATCCGATTACATTCGTTGATTCCGAAGGTGACAAGCGTGAAGGAAAAATGAGTATTGCAGCCAAAGGAGTCGTTGTGAATGGGCAATTCATTGAATGTTAAATATGGACTTAAACGTGTTATTAATGCTAGCGGGCGTATGAGTATTCTCGGAGTATCCGCACCAACTGACACCGTAATGGATGCAATGAAGCAAGGCGGACAAAGCTATGTAGAAATTGCCGACCTAGTCGATAAAGCAGGAGATCACGTTGCAAGAATTCTCGGCTCCGAAGCAGCTGTAATTGTTAACTCCGCATCGAGCGGTATTGCACTGTCTGTTGCCGCTATTGTAACAAAAGGCGATCGTCGCAAAAGCGTGCGTCTGCATCAGGAGACCATAGCTAATAATGAAATCATCATCTTAAAGGGTCACAATGTACAATACGGAGCACCGGTCGAAACAATGGTCTTTTTAGGTGGCGGGAAGCTAGTAGAGGTTGGTTACGCTAATGAAGGCAAAGCCGAGCATATTGAAGATGCCATTAGCGAAAATACAGCAGCCATTCTTTATGTTAAATCGCACCATGCCGTTCAAAAAAATATGATTTCCGTCGAGGAAGCTTGGGAAATTGCCCAGCGAAATGGTGTTCCTCTAATCGTAGATGCCGCAGCGGAAGAAGATATTCAGAAATATGTGAAATATTCTGATCTTGCTATCTACAGCGGATCGAAAGCTATCGAAGGTCCAACTTCCGGTATTGTTGGCGGTAAGCGGACTTATATACAATGGGTCAAGGTACAATTGCATGGCATTGGTCGCAGCATGAAGGTCGGCAAAGAAACCTCATTCGGCTTATTGCAAGCTCTCGATGAATACTGCGTCAAGGAAGACAAGAGCGAAGAGGAAAAAGAAGCGCTACAGCTGCTCGTGCCACTCAATGACTTAGCTGGCGTGAAGGTAACGATTGTGCAGGATGAAGCAGGAAGAGCTATTTTCCGTGCTCGCATTCAAATCGATCCCCTGCTAGCACCTACAGACGCCAAGAAAGCTGTGGCGGATCTTCAGAATGGCGACATCGCCATCTATACAAGGGATTACGGCGTCAGACAGGGCTATTTCGATATTGACCCACGCCCGCTTCAAGGTGATGATATCAAGATCATTGAATCTAGAATTCGCGAATTAACTGGAGGCAAATAACATGACAAACATTGCGAAGCGTTTCTACAAAGGCCGTGCTTCATTAAACGTATTAGCCAATAGCGTAGAGAACGGTAAAGAGGTATTCGAAGCGGCAGAGGGATATGTGTTAGTTGGAGTGCTTTCTAAGGACTATCCAACAGTCGAAACAGCTGTCGTTGCGATGAAGGAATATGGCAAAGAAATAGAGGATGCTGTTTCGATAGGATTAGGTGCTGGAGACAGTCGTCAGGCTGCCGTCGTAGCCGCTATTGCTAAGCAATATGCTGGAAGTCATATCAATCAAGTGTTTCCTGCTGTTGGAGCCACTCGTTCTAATCTGAATGGACAGGATGGCTGGATCAATAGCATGATTTCTCCTTCTGGGCGCGTAGGCTACGTTAATATTTCTACGGGTCCAATCAGCGGAGCACATACCGAGCATGCGGTCGTGCCGATTAAAGCTGCGATTGCCCTTGTACGTGATATGGGTGGGAATGCTTTGAAATACTACCCGATTAATGGACTGAGCTGTGAGGACGAGCTTCGCGCAGTAGCGCAAGCCTGCGGAGAAGAAGGCTTCGCGTTAGAGCCAACAGGCGGCATTGATAAAGAAAATTTCGAAGCTATCCTCAAGATATGCTTGGAAGCTAACGTTCCTCAAGTTATCCCTCATGTATACTCATCGATCATTGACAAGGCAACGGGGAAAACAAAGGTCGCTGATGTTAAAGAACTGCTTGAAACAATGAAACGTTTGGTTGATCTCCATGGCTAAAAAAATCGCTGCCTTCGGAGAGGTCATGATGCGCTTGCAGGTACCCGGTTACGAATTGCTTTCTCAAGCCGGTACGCTTAGCTATTCTTTCTCAGGGACTGGGGTGAACGTAGCCTCTGCCCTTGCACGCTTCGGGCATACTGGATACCTCGTCTCCACATTGCCCGCTAATGCTGTGGGTGATGCGGCGGCAGCTTATTTGCGTAAATTAGGTATTGCGCAAGCATTCATTAATCGTGGCGGACAATATGTTGGCTTGTACTTCTTGGAAAATGGATTCGGTGCGCGGCCTAGTCGCGTGACCTATTCCAACCGCCAAGAAAGCAGCTTTAATACGGCTCCCGAAAATTCGTATGATTTCGCCGATATTGCCAATAACATTGACGTCGTTCATTTTTGCGGAATTACGCTAGCAATGAATGATTCCGTTCGCCGCCACATGAAATCCTTTGCTCAAGCGGTCAAAGCCAAGGGCGGAACAGTTGTTTTCGACTGTAACTATCGACCTTTCCACTGGGGCGAAGGTAGCTATGCTAAAGCGAAGCCCTTCTACGAAGAAATGCTGCAGCTAGCCGATATTGTCATGATGAACGAGAAGGATGCCCTATTTGTCCTTGGAATGGAATCAACCAAAGAAACTCGACAAGAGCAGCTTATGGAGCTTATCCCAGCTGTTGCTCAAAAATATAATATCTCGGTAATCGCAGGTACACATCGTTCTATTAATAGCGACAATACGCATGCGTTGCAGGGATATATTTATAAAGATGCTGATTTCACCTTTTCCCGAACACTTACTTTCTCCGTCTATGATAGAATTGGTGCTGGAGATGCCTATACGAGCGGTATTATGCATGGGGTACTGGAACAATACTCCGCTACTCGCACAGTCGAGTTTGCCTCAACAGCAGCTATGCTAGCCCATACGATTGTGGGCGATACCCCGATGTCATCAGAGAATGAAATTCTCAAGGCGATGACCGAATCATTAGGCGACGTAGAAAGGTAGTGAATCTGACCGTGAGGTTATCCAGAAACAAAAGGCCCTTATACTTGCAAATCAAAAATATTTTGAAGGATAGAATACTGCACGGCGTTTATCCTATTCAGACGAATATTCCTTCGGAGCCCCAGCTGGAGACTGAGTTCACTGTCAGTAAAATCACGATCCGTAACGCAATAAAGGAGCTATGCCAAGAAGGCTACCTGGAGAAGGGCAGCGGTAAAGGCACGAAGGTTATCCGTAATACAGCAACCTCCAAGCTTTCGACCTGGAAACGTTTTACGGAATTGTTGGTCGAAGAAGGTCACCAAATACAAAAGCAATTGTTAAGTATTGAAGTCATAAGCACGATTGAAGCTACGGAGCCCCGCCGTTTATTCGGAGAGCAGTGCATTCGCATTGAGCGTCTGTATGAGTTGAACGGTTTACCTTACATTCATTACACGCATTACTTGACGATGAGGATTGGCGACATTGAGCAATCGGATTTGAATGCCCAGTCCCTATATGGATTACTAGAGGAAAATGATATTGCGCTAGAGAAATATCGGGATCAGTTTGCTGTAGCCTATGCTCCTCCTCTTATTGAAGAGAGGCTGCAGGTCAAAGAGAATACCCCGTTATTAAAAAGATTACGTTATTCCTATGACGAGGTTAGTGACGTGGTCGAATATAGCGAGGGGTATTACAACACCACCATGCAAAATTACGTTGTGAATTATAACGTATAGGAAGCTAGTGCTTACTGATGCGTCATCGGCTAAAATGCTTTATTTCGGAAAGTCCGGTCGTTCTGTGCGAGGACACTCTCGTCAGTTCGCCGGGCTTTTTTATAGCTGCTTTTACTAATATCCCACAAGAGGATATTTATGGTACTCTATCCTACAGAAAGACAATTTGTTTTGATCTCAGGAGGAGCCCACATGACAATTATCGAAAACAACGCCGTCGTTCTGTTCCAGGGCGATAGCATTACAGATGCTGAACGTAACCGGGGTGTATCCATACATCTAGGTAATGGCTATGCGAATATAGCCGCGTCCCTCTTCGCCAATCAGTATCCAGAGAAACAGGTAACCTTCCTCAACCGAGGTGTATCAGGCGACCGCGCTACCAGCTTGGAGGCACGCTGGGCTGAGGATTGCTTGCAGCTCAACCCTAAGCCAACTTGGGTATCTATCTATGTCGGTATTAACGATACTGCCCATACCCCTCCTGTGAATACCGAAGAATTCGAAGCCTCGTACCGGAACTTAATCCAACAAGCTCAAGAGCATTTATCAGCTAAATTTATACTAATTGAGCCTTTCGTGCTACCAGTAAACGAAATCCAGCAGCAATGGAGAGTGAATCTGGAAGCCAAAATACAGGTTGTTCGTAAGCTTGCAGGTGAGCTCAAAGCTCCTTACGTGCCTCTTGATGGCCTGTTCGCAGCAGCTGCAGCTCAGACTGGACCTGAATATTGGGCTCCAGATGGCGTGCATCCTTCCCCAGCTGGTGCAGCTCTTATCGCGAAAGCATGGCTTCAAGCGGTTAAAGCCTAGTTATTATTACATTCATGCAAATAGAAAAAGCTAATCTTAAACCTCATCGCAGGTTAAGATTAGCTTTTTTATAGTATAGACTTTAATCCTAGGAAGCTTATGTCGTCAATATTTCAACATTGTAGTTAATGAACAAGCCGGACTCAATAACTCCCGGTATGGACTTGATTTCTTTCTCATAATCTGCGGTTATCTTATTAAAACGAACGTCTAGAATCAAATTTCCAGCTTCTGTTATTACAGGGCCATCCTTGGACTTCGCCAATCTTAAGTTAATCTCGTTCGCACCCAGCTTGAGTAATTCCAGCTCAACTAAGTTGACCGCTCTAGGGTCAACTTCAATCGGAGTCGCGAATTTCTCACCTAAATGGGCAACGAATTTGGAGGAATCAACGAGAATATAATTTTCCGGAGAGCTCTTAATAACAAGCTTCTCTGCGAACATTGCTCCACCTCTGCCCTTGATCAGGCTCTTCTGAGGATCAACCTCATCCGCGCCATCAAAGGACCAATCCGGCCTTACATTCAATAGAGTTGAAGTATTTAAGCCCAGAATAGAACAAGTAAGTGAAACCTCATGAGAGGTTGGGATAGCTAGAACATTCAGGTTCTGCTCCTTAACCTTCTTGCTAATCGCCTGTAACGCAAGGAATGAGGTCGATCCCGAGCCCACGCCAATAACGTCCCCATTTTTTACGCGCTCCGCAATTTTCTCCGCTACTTTCTCTTTCTGCTCTCTATTCGAGATTTCACTCGACCACTGCAAAGTTGTCGCAATTTTATTGTCCCAAATCATTATAGACCCTCGCTTTTGATAAAATGGATGAGATTGTAGCCTTTCCGCCTATTATATCATGTTTGCCGAGGGACTACCTGCTGCCTTTCGACTATCGTCAACTCTAGCATCAGCTTCCAAGACAAGCCTACAATGGCAAGCCTGCCTCCAGCTTATTTAAAGCCTCTTCCAGCATGCCGGCGAAATCAGCATCTGGATTGTCCGCAAAACTGAGCATCACTGAGGTAAATACACCTAGTATCGCCCCTGAGAACGTTCGAACAGCTATATCATCCGGATTGCGACCCACTCGCTTCGCTACCATTTCTGAAATCATATGCATCGTTTGAAACATGTTATTAAGAGTTGCTGCCCGCAGCTCTGGGACTGTCATCATGAGCTGATTCCGTTCAGACACCATCGCTAGCTCATCGGCAGACAGATTTCCAATTTCCGAAATCATAGCGTTACGAACTGCCTGCAACGGACTCAGATGGGATGGCTGGTTCTCGAATGCAGCGATGATAAGAGGATCGTAATTATCCTTCACCAACACATCCTCTTTCGTCGAGAAGTAGCGGAAAAACGTACTGGGTGAAATCTCTGCTGCTTCCGCAATCTGTTCGACGGTAGTTGCCTGATAGCCCAGCTCGCGAAAGAGCCGTAGTGCGTGCATTTGGACCGCTGCTATTGTCTTTGCCTTTTTGCGCTCACGCAGCCCCATCGTCCGTTGAAGATCTGAAGACACTTTACTCACTCTCCTATGTCATTTGGCCCCTAAATCTAGTTGCCCCTTCTCAGTAACTCGTAACCGCAGGAAGACCAAGGTTAATACTAAGCCCAGTGCAGCAACGCCCCCGCTCACCATAAGCGTGAGGTTCATTCCATGAACAAAGGAGGAATGAACAGAATCGAGTAATTTCGTCGAGTCCATTTGTTGTGCAACTTCCACCCCCGCGGATACGCTTCGCTGCACCACTTTCGCTATATCGCTTTGTAAACCTTCTATCTCCAGTTTAGCACGATAACCTGTACTAAGCACTGTGCCTAGAATAGCTACCCCTATCGTCCCCCCGACCTGACGCATAGCCATGATCAGCGCCGACCCCACTCCGCTCCGTTCAGCCGAGAGTGCTGACATCGCCACATCCATCGCAGTTGGGAGCACAAATCCAATTCCTAATCCGACAATGGATATCCATATTGAAGCAAAGCCATAGCCATGCCCACTTCCTGTATTTGCCCCTAGAAACAAACCAATAGACAATAGCCCAAAGCCTATAGCAAGAATAGCTTCTGCCCCGAATCTGTTTTTCAATCGTTCCGACACCTTTGCTCCCAACAGAAGGCCACCTATGATTGGAAGTAGACGGATTCCCGTACCTAATGCATCCGCTCCTTCAACCGCCTGAAAATATTGGGGTGTCACAAACAGCAATCCGAACATAGCAAACGATACGATGGTCGCTAATATCGAACCCCATGTGAAGCTAGATGAACGGAACAAGGAGAGGTCAATAAGAGGGTTCCTGACCCGACGCTCCCACAGGATAAAGACTATCAGAGCCAGTAGACCCGTCACAACGGTTGCCAGTGCCTCAATATTTCCCCAGCCCTTCTCACCCGCTTCAATGACACCATAGGTTAGGGCAACAAGACCCGTACTAGAGGTCAATATTCCTATGAGGTCTATGCGAGACCTAACTTTACTTCGAGATTCAGGCAATAGAATGAAAATAGCGATTAGTGCAGCAATAACAATCGGAATATTAATTAGAAATACCGATCCCCACCAGTAATGGTTAAGCAACCATCCCCCGATAATTGGTCCTAGCGGTATTCCCAATGAGTTGGCCATTACCCATAGCCCTATCGCTTTAGGTCGCTCCTCCTCCGTGAATAAAACAGGAATAATGGACATAGATAACGGCAATAAAAATGCTGCTCCAAGACCTAGAAGTGCCCGCCCAATGATGAGTCCCTCTGCAGAACCCGCATAAGCGCATATCCATGATGCTGCTCCGAATAGTACCAGCGCCATGATTAACATTTTCTTACGACCCATTCGATCTCCAAGAAGTCCAGCCGGCAGCAGCGCGGCAGCGAGAACAAGATTATAGGCATCGGCAAACCATTGAAGCTCCCTGTTTGTTGCATGCAAGTCTATTGCCAGAGTAGGCAAGGCAAGATTAAGAACAGTTAAATCTAAGCTTACTGTTAGCAGACAGAGCGAAAGTGCACCGAGAATCCACCATTTCCGATTTTCTTTTATCATTATGACAGTTACCACCTTTCAATATTTAATTCATATTGAGACTTTATGTCATTTGATAGTTACTGTCAATATTTTATTTTGAAAATGTACAGAGATTACCTCGGCAAAAAGCCTACTTCCGTCCATGATTGGCGAAAGTAGGCTTTTGGGTGCAAGTTATGAATGGGTATGAGCTAGCGGTCTATCTGCGTTCGGTCTGCACATTTTCCATGTATGAAGTTAATGCTTCCAACGGATTCCCTATGGCAATGTTCATCTCCGATTGAACAATTCTGGCCGCGTCCACCATTGACAATTGTGCAACAGAAATAGAAATATTATTGCTCATAGTCCTTAGCAAGCTGCGCATGTAATCAGATACCACGGTAAGATATTGCTCTTGCTTACCCTGCATAATCAACTCAAAGCTATTATCAATAACTAGTGCTTCCACTACAGGATGTTTTCCTATTTTTTGCGCATATTCGTGTAATCTTCTCATCGTTCCTTCAACTGTAGCTGGGTTAGTAAAGAGTAATAGTTGCGGTTGAGCTTGTTTGCACAGATGCTCGAACAGGGGTTCATCGATCTTGATAACGGGAATCGTAACCGTTTGCTGATCCTCTTGAAGGAGGGCGATGTAATTCGTACAAGTAATCAGAATTGCATCAACGTTAGCCTTGGCGATCCACTCCAGTTGCTCATTCACCTTCTGTTGGGCATCCACCTGGCTAAAAGTCTTATCCGATGAGATTCTATATACCAATGCAGGGTCAACAAAATGAAGCAACTCCGCCCCATACACTGATAAAGCCTGTTCTATATAAGGAATATTAGAATAATGGGCATGCAAGCAACCAATGCGCTTTTTCATTTTGGCTCCCTGCCTTCCTTTGCACATCATGCTAAGATTTCGTACCACTCCAAGCCTGATCGATATCGGCGATCAGATCGTTCGGATCCTCCATGCCGATATATAATCTGACTACAGTCGCAGTGTGTTCACCTGCATCATTAGTCAATGGACTAACCGTAACTAGACTCTCAAAGCCGCCCCAGCTAACGCCGATCTTGAAGTATTTTAATCTGCCAGCCCATTCCTTCAATCTCTCTATCGGCTCGTCAGATAGGAAGGAGAAGAGACTGCTGTATCCTGACATTTGGCGCTTCCCAAGCTCATACTGTGGATGGGATGGCAGGCCGGGATGGTTGACGCGAGTCACATAGCTTTGTTTGCCGATATGCTCCGCCACTTGAAGTCCGCTAACCTCATGTCTTTGTAGGCGCAGAGGGAGCGTCCGCAGACCTTTGGATACGAGTGCCGCTGTTTGGGGAGTCATAATGCCACCAAGCAGCAAATATTCCGTATAACCGATACCCGACACCCTTTCCTTCGATCCCAGTACGACTCCTCCTAGGCAATCGCTATGTCCTCCAATATATTTTGAAACGGAATGGACGACCAAATCAATCCCCATAGCAAGCGGGCTCTGAAAACAAGGCGTTGCCCAAGTGTTGTCGATGACAGTTGCAGCCCCAATGCTTCTTGCTAACTCCGCGCATAGCCGCAGATCCTGCAATTCGAACAGCATTGTTGTCGGGCTTTCCAGATAGAGCAGCTTCGTATTTGGACGCACCGCATCGCGCCATTGCTCAATTGAGCTTCCATCGATGAATGTGGTTTCCACTCCAAATTTGGTCAAATAGGAAGTAAGGAATTGCTTCGTCGGACCATAGGCTTGATTGATACACACAATATGGTCACCTTGCCCAACAGTCGATAAGATTGCCGAGCTAATAGCAGCCATGCCCGATGCAAAACATTTAGCCATCTCAGCTTCTTCAAGGTCTGCTAGCTTCCGTTCCAAATACTGAACAGTAGGATTATTGCCACGTGAATAGACATGATGGTCTAGAAGTGTACCCATAGCTTCATCAAATTGATCATAGCTTTCAAATGCGAACAGACTATTCTGGTATAAAGGTACATTAATGGCTCCATGATGTCTCGTATCCACTGGATCATATGCTACCTTGGTAAAATGCTTTTCTTGTTTGCTCATTATTTTTCTGCTCCTTGTGTACAATCTTCTAAGATGATTTTGTCCGCAAACGTGCTATGCACCAACCAATCATCCTGTCTGATAGGTTAATCAATTAGGAATGCTTTATATCATTACTATAATATAAGTTGCTTATTATTCATAGCTTCTAATCTTATTTTCAATACAGTCCATCATCTTATTAAATTCTTCCAGCGCTTTATCGGTGTCATGACTAGCAATCGCATCGAACATCGTCCGATGATAGGGATAAGTCTCAGCGAAGAGCTGATTGTTACCTAGTGGTTCATCAAAGAACTTCTCATACAGACCTGCAAATGCATCCATCACAGTTTCAAGAATGGGGTTATGGGATGCTTTAATAATGTAACCATGGAATGCCAAATCAATCCGGGAGGTATCTTTCCCGCTCTCTTTTAGAATCCGATACTCTTCCAAGCAGCTTTCCATTTCGTTAATCTGAATAGCTGTAATGCTCTTAGATGCCAATTCCACTGCTTTGCCTTCTAGGGCTCTGCGAACATCAAGAGTATTTAGTAAAAAATGACGCTCTCTCTCGATTTTGACTTTGCCTTGGAATCGGAATGTATCGACTTCTCGGACGAAAATCCCTTTGCCGTTCTCTACCTGAATAACGTCAACCGCTTCTAGATAACGCAAAGCTTCCCGTAACGAAGAACGTCCGACACCGAACATCTGCGTCATTTCTTCGACGGAAGGCAGCTTATCTCCTTCCTGGAGGTCCTTCTCCTGAATATAATTCTGAATTTCTTGCGCAACCTGTTCATACACAAGAATCTTTTGAATTTTTCTCATAGACTGTTACCCCGCCTCACCCTAACACCTATCCGTAAAAAATAGTAAGTGTCATATAGGCATTCATTGTCAGTTTGCCGTTTTCCCGTTTATAAACCCGCTTTAATCTCAAGCAGCTCGTATTTAATAACTCCCATAGGTGCGTTAACACTAATGATGCTTCCTATGGTTTTCCCAATAAGTGCTTTGCCGAGTGGACTTTCATACGAAATCTTATTTTCCAGAACATCTGCCTCGGCTGGCCCTACGATCTGATATTCAATCTTCTCGGAAAATTCAATATCATTTAAGATGACGACTGAGCCAACATTAACAGCCGAAATGGTCAAGCTATCGGAATCAACAACACGAGCTTTGTTCAGCATTTTCTCAAGTATAATAATCCTTGTTTCCATGAACGACTGATCGTTCTTTGCTGAATGATACTCGCTATTTTCCTTGAGATCGCCGTAGCTAATTGCTAGCTTAATCCGCGCAGCCAATTCCTTACGTTTCACATATTTAAGATCGTCGAGCTCCGCCTGTAATTTAGCTAAACCCTCTTTGGTTAATATCACTTCTTCTTGAGACATTATTCACAGCTCCCGTTTGCTTTCTCATTACATTACAGCGAAGGTTCCATGAAACCCCGCTTAACTTAACGTGCTATAAGTTTAATGTCTAGCTTTATCTTATCTTGTCCTAGTGGAGACAGCAAGCTATTGGAACCGGAGCAACGAAGCTGAATATGGATTGTGCTCAACAAACAGGGATAATGGGCTCTTAGTTTAAGCTAAAATGAAAAAGAAAAAGGACCCCCCTAAGGTCCTTTAATGGTCATTCTATACGGTTTATTGTGAAGAATATGAAGTCACCTCAGAACGAGCGCTTCTTCCTCGTCCTGATATAGCAGGAACTGAGCAACCACCATAGATAATAATTCTCTTGTAGAGCCGGCTTTTGTTTTTTCTTGTATTTTCGCGATATGATTCTTGACCGTCTTCTCCGCAATGAATAGCTCGGTTGCTAGATGCTTATTACTGTATCCGTATTTCGTGAGGTAAAAAACAATTTCCTGCTCCCGCTGCGTCAAGCTATAATCCTTAGCAAAGTAAGAAACAACTTTTAATAGGTAGGATGATTCACCTTGTGTATGCAACCCAGACACCTCGATTATTTCATTCAATCACTCTATGACGCTCATCTATCATTAAAATAATATACTAAATATGTTAGGTACATATGAACTTTATATTAGGAGACTCATTAATAATAGACGATTTTATCCCACATGTACAAACAGACCTGATGGACACCCACTCCACGAGGTCTATTTGCTCAAGAGATTTCAGCAATATTTTCCACAGCTTAACCGATATTCTGTATAACCTTCTTCATATTCTCATAACTGATTGCCCCGAGGTAATGATTTCTAATTTTCCCCGTGGAGTCAATCACATAGGTCGTGGGGTACGCGGTTACTTGGTATTGCTTAGCTACTGTGCCTTGCTCATCAAGCACGACAGGAAAGCTAAGACCATGCTTATCCACGTAGCTCTCCACCTGCTGGGCATTTCTCTCTTGGCTTGTGACGTTAACAGACAAAACTACAACGTCCAAATCCTTATAGTTCTGATAAAGCTTCTCCACATGAGGCATCTCTGCCTTGCATACTTGACACCACGTTGCCCAGAAATTCATAAGGACAGTTTGTCCACGGTAATCGGATAGGTTTACGACATTCCCCTCCAGATCCGTGAGCTGAAAGTCAGGTGCAGCCTGATCATGGCCTATTGTCTTAGTATTGCCGTAATCAAACACGGTATAGCCAATCATTGTAACGATTAGCAGAACTCCAAGCACTCGCGCCATATATCGCAGACTCCACCCGGTACTTCGAGCAGGCTTCAATAATAGGATCAGTAACAAGATGGATATGAAAAGGAACAAATAAGTCATGAACCCTACCGAGTTCGACAGTACGATTTGGGCCAAACAAACAGTTGCCACCCAACCTGACAGCATAGTCGCAGTCAGCGCTGCCCCTTCGGCATTTCCTAATTTTCTAACATAACGAAAACCTATATATGCGATGACTATAGCTGAAGCAAGCAACAGCCCTCTGACCCCTCCACTGAAAAATAGTAAGGACATCGGATTGTCTATGACACTCTTAAGATCGAAGAGCAGCAAGCTCGCCTTCCATATAACGACCCAGAGGAAGACAGCGTTCCATGCAACAGAAATAAGCCATTCTCTCTCTGGATGTAGCCTTTGCCTAATACGAACCGCTAGAACACCCATCATGCCCGCCACAAGGTACACAAGTAACTCCGTGCTTAGAACGAAGGTGCCGATCTGCACGTTGGATAGTTGACCCATAGCGCCCTCTCCACCTCCTTAAGGTAGTCGATACGTAGCGAACGGGTCGCCCTGTCGGAATGCACGACTCATTTCGTCTAGCTCCCTAGAAGTTTCAGAATCAAGAGCAACGGAGACGCTGTGCAGATTATCTTCTACCTGCTCTATGCGGGTTGCTCCAACGATAACACTAGAGACGGCCGGTCTATTCATTAGCCATGCCAGCGAGAGTGTGCTGGAGGTGTATCCGTGCTCTGCAGCCAACCTGCTAACGTTCTGCCCTAGCGTGAGGGTTCTCTCGTTCAGAAATCTATTAAACGAAGGATCCGTTATGGCTCTTGAGCTCTCGGGCGCTTTTTCCGTCAGGCTGTACTTCCCGCTCAAGATACCACCTGCCAGTGGAAAATAAGGAATAATCCCCACACCTTGATCAAGGCACATGGGAATAAGCTCATTTTCCGGCGTACGATCAGCAAGGGAATAGCTCGTTTGTGTGGAAACGTAGCGTATGTATCCTTTCAGCTCACTAATACCTAGAGCCTTCATTAATTCCCATGCGGCATAGTTGGACGCTCCGATATAACGAACCTTGCCTGAGCTAACCATGTCATCTAACGTTCTCAGCGTCTCCTCCAAGGGAGTAGAAGGGTCGAAGGTATGAATCTGATACAAATCCACATAATCCGTGTTTAACCGTCTAAGGCTATCCTCCAGCTCCCTCTGCAGATGAAAGCGAGACGAGCCCCTTTCGTTCGGGCCTGGGCCGCTTACTAAACCGGCCTTAGTCGCCAGCACCGCCTGATGACGTCTGCCGGTTAACGCTTGGCCGATTATTCTTTCGGATTCTGTACCCGCATAAATATTCGCTGTATCTAGGAAATTAATACCACTGTCCAAGGCAAGATGAACAATACGAATGGACGTGTCTTGATCCGCCCTTTTGCCGAATGCATTCGTCCCTAAGCCGAGAGCCGACACCTTCAACCCACTGTTTCCAAGACTGTGATATCGCATGATTAAGACAAGCTCCCTTGCGCTTCTTGTTTGATTTGCTTACTTCTCAGCTGCCCGCAAGCCGCATCAATATCCGTTCCATGCTCCAGACGGACGCTACAGCTTACTCCTTGCTTCTTAAGCGTATCGTAGAATGCGCTAACTGTTTCCCGCTCAGGTCTTTGATACTGACTGTGCTCATCAACCGGATTGTATGGAATCAGGTTGACGTTCGCAAGCTGACGTCTGTCACCGATCAATTCAGAAAGCTCTAAAGCATGCTCCCTTTGATCATTAACATCCTTCAGCATGATATATTCCAATGTGATTCTACGGTTTGTTTTCTCCAAATAGTAATCGATGGCCTTCATTAGCTTTTCAATTGGAATGGCCCGGTTAATCTTCATGATCCGCGTCCGAAGCTCATCATTAGGTGCATGCAGGGAGATCGCAAGGTTTACCCTAAGATCGGAATCGGCGAACTCATAGATTTTGTCAGCAAGGCCACTTGTAGACACAGTAATATGTCTTGCCGCGATAGCCAAGCCCTTCTGATCCTTAATCGTCAGAATGAAGTCCACCATGTTCTTGAAATTATCGAACGGCTCACCAATTCCCATAACGACGACATGGCTGACTAGCTCATTTTTCTCCGCCTGATCAAGATGATGCTGTGCCTGCATAATTTGCTCTACAATTTCTCCACTGGATAAATCACGGCTTTTCTTAATTAATCCGCTCGCACAGAAGCTGCATCCGATATTACAGCCGACCTGGGTCGTAACACACACTGATAGCCCAAATTTATGTCGCATCAATACCGTTTCAATTAAGTTACCGTCCTGTAGCTTAAATAGAAACTTAATTGTACCGTCAGCGGACTGCTGCTTTAAGTGCTCGCTTAACGTGTTAATCACATAATGCTCCTCTAAAACTTCAATGCATTGTTTGTTAACATCTACCATATCGGAGAAATTCTTAACCCGCTTGCGGTATAACCATTCCCAAACCTGCGATGCTCGGGACTTCTTATGGCCATGTTCCATTAGCCACTCCGTCAATTGCTCAAATGTTAATCCATATATGGATTGCTTATTCATTATTTATCCTCTTTTCAAAGCTTTAAGTTGAACCTATCCCCCATTATTGTCCCAGATTTTTTAGGGGTAAACAAGGGGAATCGTTGGGTGACCCTCTACACGACTGAATGGATTCAATAGCTCAATCCGGTCTAAATCTTAATTTCTTAAAAAGAACTTCAACTTATCTAAAGGATATGGTAAATATTTGTCGAATTTTATCATTTGTTATCTTTCTACATATGCCTTTCCCGACCACTAAGAACGAATAACCGCGAGGTGTGAGATGAAGTCGGTACATTGGCCCCTAACATTCAGATTTCTTACTATTTTAATATTGTTTTATGCATTTTTACCTCAATATGCTGAGGCTAAGAGTCTGGCTATCAATATCCATGAATGGCAAGTAAAATGGATTCCGAAAAATGCCGTTTTGGACGAGGCAATACCCCCGAGCGGTCCTTGGCTAAATACAAGTATAGATGGCCCCTTAACTATAATCCCGAGTGGTATGCAGGGAATGTGGGTTCACTTTACTGTTCCGCCAACTAGTGATTGGCAGCGTCCAGGAATGCTTGCAGACCGGCTGTATGGCTTAGACATATCAGTATACGAAGGAACCGAGCTACTCTATGAATCCAAACGGGATTTTGGATTTGATTTGAATAAGCTCTTAGTGCCCATAGAATCCCATTCAGCTCCAACAGACTACTATATTCGCATTGTCACGAATAGCGAACGTGCTGGACTTATTAGCGGCATGCGGATTGATGATTTCGGAGCCTTATCCGAGCGTTTCGTAACTAGGGATCTTCCTGACCTGCTGCTCGGAGCTTCCATTGCATTCCTTGCCTTCATCATGCTGCTCTGCTCCAGCTACTTACATAGGAGACAGCGGCGGTCATGGGTTTCGCTCTGTTTAATTGCAATGACTACAGGCACATTAATCATTGCTTATTCGCCGCTACCTTACATTTATTTTAAGGAATATGGAAATATTATACTTCTACTATTTGATGCATCGTTGTTTATATTATTTCCTGCGCTCAACTATTATATTGATCAAGTGTTCGAAGGCCAATTCCGCTTCTTTACGAGATTCCGGCATGTCCAAACGATCTACTCTGCATTCTGCTTAATCTGCCTTTTTATATATGCAACATCAATCGAACGTTTTTACGACATTTTTTACTTACTTTCTAACGTCATTATGGGCGTTCTTATTCTAGTGCAGCTACTGCTCATTATTATTTTGTCTATTCTAAATGCAATTAAGGGAAATAAGAATGCCGTTATTCTATCCATTGGAATTCTCTTATTGGCTATGTCCGGAACATTAGATTTAACGTTTTACTACCTAACCGACAAAAGATATGTGCTGTTCCTGTGGAAATTTGGCGTAGTTATTATGATCATTACCCTTGTTATTATCCTTGTACGGCGAATATCAGCAGACTATGCTAAACTCGTAAACTATTCCAAGGAGCTGGAGCTTTATAACCATAGACTTCAGCGTACAGAGAAAATGAAAATTATTAGCGATCTTGCTGCTTCTGTCGCGCATGAGGTTCGCAATCCTCTTCAGGTTACGCGAGGATTCCTGCAATTACTATCCGGTAGAACGGACGAGAAGAGTAAGCCTTATTTTGAGCTGGCCGTTAACGAATTGGATAGGGCCTCCGACATCATAACCGATTTTCTAACCTTTGCTAAGCCTGAGCTAGACAAGATTACACTGCTGGATCTATCCAAAGAAATGAAAAAAATCGAAGCCATGATGCTACCGTTGGCGGCCATGCATGGTGGAATTCTTATCTTTAACACACAAGAAAATCTCTATTTCTACGGTAATTCCTCCAAGCTAAAGCAAGCCTTAATTAATATTATCAAGAATAGTATCGAAGCCATAGGAATAGATGGAATCATTGAGGTCAAATCTACCTCGGAGCAGGGAGAAATCATTCTTAAGATTATAGACAATGGGGAAGGGATGGATGAGGAGGAAATTTCGAAGCTCGGAGTTCCCTTCTTCTCTACCAAAACAAAAGGGACCGGTCTAGGCTTAATGGTAACCTTTCGGATCATAGAAGTAATGAAGGGAACGATAAAGGTCCTTAGCACTAAAGGAAAGGGAACCGAATTTATTATCCGGTTCCCGCTAGTCGTTGATGATAAGATACTACCAGACGATCTCAACGTTTGATTGACCATCTACCACATCTTCTGGGCTTGGAGGTAGAGTCAAGTAATAGAGAGACTTGCTTTCTTCAACCACTTTAAGCTCGATTTCTGCAGGAATTTCAACACCAAATGCCTCTTTAATCGCCAGCTTTGGGTTGTCTAGAAGAGTTTTCTTAAATTCAGGCTCTGCCCAAGCTTTCTTAATAATCTGTACCTTCAAAGAATCCAATGACATAGAGACACAGCCTTTCCATATTGTGGTTGAATTTCACCTCTATCATATCATGAGATTCAGACAAAATCTCTCATTTATTTGTGGAATTCGACAAATAATAGAATAACCCGCCCCCAGAGGCTAACTTATTTGTTATTTCCTCAGCATCGGAAGCTTCTTTACGTAATCCCACCCGTATAAACTCTTGAAAATCAAAAAGCACGCTAGGCAAATATGTAATATTACTTAGGCGCTGTCTATGATTATCTACAATCTCTACTAGACAATTCAAAGCATTAGTATGATAAATAGCTTGCTTGACCCTCTGCTCATTAAGAGCTAGGTTGGAAGGTAAGGCTATCTGCTCACGAACGATTGTGAGAAAAGCATTACAGCTCTCTTCTGCCAAGTCTTCCCGCCAATCTGCCCAATCGTCGGATAGCTGCAGTGTCGCAAGTATGAGCTCTACCGCTTCCTCAAGATCGGGGATGCGTTCTTCTTGCTCGGACAACAGCAGCATCCCTATAGCACAAAGCTTAACCGGTGCCGACTTACGAGCAAGCTGTGCAGGATTACGCGGTTCGGCAGGCTGCTTGCCTTCCTGGGAAACGGCTAACGCCCAGTCCTCCATGTAGGCTTGATAATATGTCCATAGTGCACTGTCAGCCTTGAAGTGGCGACGATAGTACTGCTGAAACAGGCCCTGAAAAAGCTGACCAAGCACGAGGGATTCACGTATATCTACCTTATTTAACCCAGCCCCAGCATCCATCACATCATCTATTAGGAAGAAATGAATCATCGCAAATACGTTGCCGATTGCTAAGTCCCGACAGAGATCATCAGGGCTAGCTGTCTGCTCTTGCAGCCAGAAGGGCAAGAGGAAGCTAATATAGTTGGTACCGGTGTTACTCTGCAAAGGATTAAGCTTAGCAAGCAATGCAAGACCTAGCTCATTAAGAGGAGCAGGAAACAATGCTGTCTCGGCAGCAGCCTTCTCGAATATGAGCTCTATTTCACTTCTATAAGCTTCATTCCAGTTCATTTGCCACCCTCCCTAATGAATGGTTTCGATAACAATCACCGAAGTCCTTTAAGAACTACATGTACACAAAAACCTACCGCAAAATGCGATAGGTCTTTGTTCAGCTCATTTACTCTGTTATGCCATATTTTTATTCATCCAGCTGAGCTGTGAATTGCTCTTCCCAACAGCAGAATCCATCTTAGCAAACAATAAGTAGTAGTAATCTTCTTTTTTCTGCAATTTGACGTTTAGTGAAGCCATCTTTGCATTAATATCAGAAACTTGTTTACCTACTGTATTAGTTACCAAGTCTACTGGTGCGTCTGGTTTTCCCGCATTTTCCGTCAATGAAGTAATAGACTTGTTGGCCAGTGTATACATTTGTTGAAATATTCCGCTTTGGACTGGGCTCGATGACTGTGCTGTAAATAAGCTTATTACTCCTTGTGGATCGTCACTTATAGCTTTACGGAGTGCATCTTCATCAATTTCTAATTTCCCGGCTTCCGAAGGTTTACCAAATGCATAGGCTCCTCCCGCAATGCCGATCTTATATAAAGCATTCGAGCTGCTCGCTACACTCGTAACAGTCGATAATGAAATATCGCGAAGGCTATTCCGCAAGTTCACGAGATCTGTATCTCTCATTAATAGACCGCTCTTCGCTTTTTCTTCCCAAGTCTTTATTTCCGATTCGGACATATCCTTCTTCTGTTCAGAGCTCAAAGGTTTGAAATCTTTAAACTTACTTTCTGATAGTGCTGTATTTATCGTGCCTAATAAATCATTATATTTAGTGACGAAATCCTTTAGCTGGTTAAACAGCTTATCATCGTCAGAGGTTACACCTACGGTTACACCTGTCGTTTCTCCTAGTACAGTGTAGCTTACTCCGTTATTAGTGAAGCTATTGGAGCTGTATGAACCGTCAACACCATCAATTTTGACCAGTGCATTTTGACCTTGAGTTATCGTAGCTGATGATAATTTCAGGATATCAAGCATATTACCATCGCTTGCCCCAAACATTACTTGTGAAGCACCTTCTCCGGTTTCTTTTCCCTTGAGAGAAATCTTTTTGTTAACTGAATCGTAGGTTGCAGTGACCCCTGCATTGGAGAGTTCAATTTTACTCATAATACTATCAAGACTATCAGAACTTGTATAGTTGATTTGTTGGTTATTAATCGTGAAATACGAACCCGTTAATGGTGCACTGTACTTTACACTTTCCGAGGCAAAAGTAGCAGCCTGATCTACATTACCAATTCCAGCAGCACTGTTAATTGAGCTTGACGATAAATTCAGGATACCAAGCATATTACCATCGCTTGCCCCAAAATTTATTTGTGAAGTAACTCCTGTTTCTTTTCCCTTGAGAGAAATCTTGTCGTTAATTGAATCATAGGTTGCAGTTACTCCAGCATTAGATGAATTAATTTTATTGATAATGCTAGTTAGACTATCAGCATCTGTGTAGGTGATTTTCTGGTTATTAATCGTGAAAAACGTACCAGATAATGCTGCACTGTATTTTCCACTTTCCGAGGCAAAAGTTGCAGCAGGATCTATCTTATAGGATTGATTATTTACAAACCCTATTGCATCAATCCCTATATTCCCGGCTGAAGCATTTATTTTAAGTTGCGGTAAAAATGCAGGGTCTCCTTTAGGAGACAACTGAAGCTTACCACCGGTGTTCGATACAGAAACCTTGTTAGCGCCGAATGAAGTATCAATAGCTAACTGTACCGCAGCAGCTAGCTTCGTATCATTATCATACTCACCATCCGCAATGACTACATCTTTTGTTACACCATTTAGTGTCAGGGAAAACTTATTGTTACTCCATGCACTTTTGATGTCTGCCCCTGCAGATATATTACTGCTTTCTATCTGCTTATTTTGACTAATACCAGCAGTACCAATAACAGTTGCTGCAGTAGCTAACTGACTGACGCTAATCGTTTGAGTTCCTGGGGTTGCCTTGCCTGACACAGATACATTTACTTTCGATGTATCTGAGGAAGTAACTTTCGAATTAGCCATATCTCCGCTGAATCGCATGTTATTTAGTGCATCACGGAATGAAGCAACCTTGAGATTGATGTCTCGATATGCCTGCGCTTTCCAGGTCAATAGCTGTTTCTTTTGTGTCAATTTATCAATTGGCATTCTTTCTGTCTTCATTAGCTTTGCAACCAAACCATCAATATCCATGCCCGAATTAATACCTGAAATACGCTCTACCATTAAAATGCCTCCCGACCGTTAAGTATGATAATACTTATATCGACAAACAGGAAAGAAAATTTTAGGGGATTTCTACATTGCATCCCTACAGTTACCCGAACATTTTCTTCAGTGGCATAAAGAGGCAGCTCCCCAGGTCTTATCAGACCCTTGGAACTGCCTCTTCTATATCGCATTTAATATTTAATTAGGCATTATGCTTTCTTACGGCCTTAACTGTCCAATCGGAAAGCTCGGTGATTTTCATCTTTTTCATAATTCTTAAATACGTATCCAGCTCATCGCCGATTGGATCTGTCCATTTGCTATCAATGGATGAGCGTCCATTCATAATTCCTAGAGCAGTCGCAATCTGAGCTGCATTGCAATCGACATCTTGTCCAGCCATAGAAATAATATGCATCGTGGCATCGAAATCACCGTTTCCATACCACAGCGCCACTACCTCTGCCATTGCGTTAGGATAAGCGTGAATCCAGTTATACTCCTTGAACTTCTCCTCGCACAATGCCCAAGTCTGCTTCCAATCCTCATGCTGACGACACCAGTCTAGCGTAGTAGATACGAATTCGTAATACTCGCTGTCCGTCGGAATCGCTTCAACTGACAATTCAACAATGCGACGAATATCCTGCTCGACGAAAGCAAGTGAAACGAATACTGCATTGAAGATTTCACCCAATACTCCATTGCCTGCATGGGAGACAACTGCATCCTTCCACGCCAGTCTTGCCGCTTCCTTCGGATTACCTGGAGCAACCATACCACAGATTGCACCACGCATCTGCGCGCCGATCCATTCCCGGAACGGATTGTTGATATATCCGCTTTCCGGAGGAGCGATCCCACTGCGAATGTTCTTCAAGGCGATTTCTTCAGCTGACCAGCCGCTCGGTACTAATGCCACCCATTCTTCGGCAATGGTTTCAGAGGATACCTCGTACCCCTTCTTATCGAAAGCCGATAAGAACGCAATTTCAAACGTAATATCATCATTATAGGTATTCGGCTTACGTACATAATGATGAATTTCACCGAATTTCTTCTTTAGCTGCTGCGAGGTATATCCCTCAATTGCAGTCCCAAGCGCACCCGCTACAATCTGAGCGATCCAGCCTGCATTAATACGAGCTGCGAAATCCTCTGCCTGAACATCGTACGATTCGTAGGTTGTGAATTTCGCCTGTTGCTCGTACGCATCCCACGTTTTGTAATCTTTATATTTCCAATAGTCCGATTGCTCATTCTTCGGCAAACGGTTCAGCTCGATCATCAACCGTGCAGTAATTCTCTGGAGGTCCGGCATATCATCACGATCATAGGCTTGCTCCCCTGCTTCCAGCAGCTCTATCAAATGGTCAGTCTCATAGCCCATATTATGCATAGATTGAACAGCCGCTACCGCTAGCATCTCAGGTGCGCCTGATCCTGGAACATTGCTGTGCCAGAATATTTTCAGGGTCATATCATGAAACTTCTCCACTTGATTCATGACTAGCCACGTCTGTTCTTCCTCATCCAATACAACCGGAACTGCATTTTGCATAATGTGGTAAGCTTTTTCCCATGCTCTCATATCGTAATTCCTCCCCATATTCTAAAGTTGTCTGAGCCTTAAACAGTGCGATTCATAAAATGCTCTAGAAACCGTTCCGCATCCACTTCGAGACAGACGTTGATGTTTGGCGACTTTGTTGAGTCTGTTTGCTCAACAGCATAAGTTCTACCAAGAGAAGGGGAACCTTCCCCTACATCGACTTCCACATGCATAGCTTCTGTCCGGCAGAATGAAGGATCGATAACCATACCAACAGCTAGAGGATCATGCAGGGCACATCCACCAATTCCAGGGTTCCAAGTCTCATACGCATTCATATAGAAATCCGCAGCATCTGCCACGAATTGTGATAGCTTAGTATCCTTGTTTCTCCATTCCTGCAATCTCGTACGAGGCAGCAGCGTCTTCATCGTGACATCCAGCCCAACCAACGTAATTGGCAGTCCAGACTGGAAAACATACTTAGCGGCTTCCGGATCACTCCGAATATTTGCTTCAGCATAAGGGCTAACATTACCTTTCACTGTCACAGAGCCACCCATAATAACAACCTGATCAACCAACGTAACGAATTCTGGATCCGCTTGAATAGCTAAAGCTAGGTTCGTCATCGGGCCAACCGCGATAATCGTTACTTCCCCCGGCTTACTGCGTACCTGATTGATCATAAATTGAGCAGCGGTCATCGAGCCTGCTGTTCTTTTGGGTATAGCGTCTTGCAACGCACCGCCCAGTCCATCCTCTCCGTGCACATGCTTGGCATAACCCAACACGTTATCACGGGCAAACGGCTTACCTGCACCCGCATAAACCTCAACTTCCTCGCGTCCAAGCATCTCAAGCACGTATAAAGAATTACGAGTTGATTCCTCTACAGATACGTTACCGAACAATGTTGTCAGACCTAGTAACTGTAGCTCTGGAGAATGCGCCGCATAAGCAATAGCCATTGTATCGTCAATACCCGTATCTACATCCAAAATAATTGATTTCATTTTTCCGTTCTCCTCGCTGCTGATTATTTCTTATCTGAGTAGCTGGATAACGCGTCAATCATGATGCTCCAAAATTTGTCGGTGTCCAGTCCAAGCGCTACATTAACGTTCGCCTCTTTACCGGTTACACCGAGTGTATCTACTACTGTCATTCCATACGTAAATTCACCTTTAGTTTCGATTTCCACGTTCAACTTGCGGCAAGTAAATACCGACGGATCAATACAGTACATAACGCAGCAGGCATCATGAATTGGCGCGCCATCGAAGCCGAATACTTCCTTATAAGTATGCATGAAAAATTTCAGCAACTCTACTACGAAATCGGATACCGGACTATCAATGGCCTTGATTCGTTCCTGGATTTCCGGTGTTGCCAGCGCCTGATGGGTCAGATCTAGTCCAAACATCGTAAGCGGCACACCACTCTCGAAGACAACCTTTGCCGCTTCCGCATCGACGAAAATATTAAATTCAGCTGCTGGTGTCCAATTGCCGAAAGTGCCCCCACCCATGACAACAATCTCCCGAATCTTAGGTACGATTGCCGGCTCTTTCCGCAACGCCATCGCGATATTCGTCAACGGTCCAGTAGGAACGAGCGTAATATCGCCATCGGACTCGAGAAGCTTCTGAATGATAAAATCAACCGCGTGCTCTCCAAGAATTTGCTTCGTCGGTGCCGGTAATATAGGACCATCCATTCCACTGTCTCCATGGATGTCAGCCGCTGTTTCCCGCTTCTTTACTAGCGGCTGTGCTGCACCTTTGGCGACGGGCACTTCATTTAATCCAGCTATTTCGCATACCTTTAGAGCATTAATTGTCGTTTTATCAAGCTCCGCATTTCCTGCAACGGTAGTAATCCCAATCAGCTCCACCTTAGGGTTTCCCGCAGCAAGTAAAATCGCAATAGCATCATCATGTCCTGGATCACAGTCAATAATAATTTTCCTTCTGTCTGTACTCATCGGGTTTCTTCTCCTTCATTTAAGCCAGAGTGGCGAGTCTTCTCTTATTCTGTAATGCGAAGAACACAAGCGCGAGTATCGTTACAACATAAGGAATCATCTGAATAAACTGACTTGGAATAGGTGAATTCGGAACAGTCTGCACGATTGTCGCCAAAGCACTAGCCAAGCCGAATATAATCGATCCGATTAGAATTCCAATGGGATTCCGATTGCCGAGCAGCACGACAGCCAATGCTAGAAATCCGGTTCCAGCCGTCATATCCTTAACGAACATGTTAGTTAAACCATTAGACATGAATGCGCCTGCCAGGCCTGCGAACGCACCACTCCATGCCAGCGCCGAATACTGAATGCGCTTGATCGGAATTCCTAGAGATTGAGCCGCATACGGCGCTTCCCCAACGGAGCGAAGATGAACACCATAAGGAGTTTTGTAAATCAAGAATAAGCAGAAGAAGACTGACAGCACTGCGATCCACACCATGAGACTATGTCCACTCAGCAGCTTGCCAAGCACAGGCACGTCCTCGATAAAGGGGATTTTCACGAGTGGAATACGCGGAGCGCCGCTCGGTGAATAGTTCCCAGTCAATCCATAAATTTTACTCATCAGGAAGATCGTAAAGCCCGAGCCAAAAATATTTACAGCGAAGCCTGTAATAATAATGTCGACCTTCATCTTGAGCGAGAAGAATCCCATCCCGTAGCTGACGAGCATGGATACGCCAACCCCAGCTAGCACTCCGACGACCCAGCTTCCAGTGCTCGAGCCAACCGCAATCGAGGTGAACGCCGACATCAACATCAATCCTTCGAGCCCGATGTTAATGACACCGCCAATATCCGATATAAGCCCACCCAATGCTGCCAGTAGAATCGGTGTCATCAAGCGAAGAAGCACTGCAAAAAGCGACAGGTCTACGATTTGGCCCCAAATCGTTTGCCACACCATATTACTTCACCGCCTTTTGTCCGGTTTTTGCATATCTTTGTTTGAGATAAGTGAAAATAGCTTGCGCGGATACCAGAAGCACGAGCATAACCTGGATGATGACCGCCACCTCACGAGGCATATCACTTCCGAATTGCATTGTTTGTGCCCCTACCTGAATGTAAGCATAGAACAGAGCAGCGATGAGAACACCAATCGGGTGATTACGGGCCAGAAGTGCGATGATAATTCCATCAAATCCGAGGCTGGCAGAGAAATTTTCCTTGAATGTCTGGTGAATACCGAGAATTTCCACGATACCAGCCAATCCAGCTATCCCGCCGCTGATCATAACGCTAACTACGATAACTTTACGAGTAGCAATACCGCCGTACCGAGCGAAATGTCCATTTTTCCCGACAAGCCTTAACTCATAACCGATAGAGGTTTTGTACATAAGCAAGTAGACGACTACTACTGCCAGAAGAGCAATCAAGATGCCTGCGTGAGCATTCATTCCCGGAAAAAGCTTCGGAAGAAGAATGTCCTTGCTAATGTTCTCCATTCTTGCGTACCCTCCACCATTCGCTGCTTTGAACTGGTTGTTAACAAAATAGGAGGTAGTGAGGATAGCCACAAAGTTGAGCATTAAGGTCGTTACAATTTCACTTGCATTCAAATATGCCTTCAGTAATCCCGGTATTGCCCCATACAAGGCGCCACCTATCATCGCACAAATCAAGACAAGCGGCATATGAATCCATGGACTCATAACCGGGAGGTATACACCGGCTAGTGCCCCAACGAAGGCACCAATGTATAATTGTCCTTCGGCTCCCATGCTAAATACTCCAGACTGGAACACGACGGATAACGCGAGTCCAGTCAATATTAGCGGAACCGCTTTGTTGAGTATCGTTCCGATATTGAAAGTGCTGGATAACGGATCAAGGAGCAAGGCGCTGATCGCGGTAAACGGCTCACTACTCGTGAACAGAATTACAATGAATCCGCACAACAGCGCCGTAAAGACCGCCGCTAGGATGCCTCCCACTTCCAAATAAATCGCTCTGGACGATTTCATCGCGCCACCTCCTGTTCCTGTTTCTTGACACCCAGCATGTAACAGCCAATCTCTTGCTCCGTTAAATCTGGCGAATTATCCAGCACAGCTACAATTTCCCCTTCATAGAGCACGGCAATTCGATCACTAAGAGCCATAACTTCAGATAGCTCGGCCGACACAACCATAACGGCTGCACCGCCATCCCGTCGTTTAATAATTTCCCGATGGATGAACTCGATGGCTCCGATATCTACCCCGCGGGTCGGCTGCGAAGCAAGAAGGAGCCTCGGATTTTTCGACAGCTCTCTAGCCACAACCACCTTCTGGAGGTTTCCTCCTGACAGCGCCCCGGCCATGATGTCCTCATTTTGAGCTCGAACATCGAACATCTCCATCATCGTTTTCGCGAACAGCTTGATTTTTTTCTTATTTAGAAATGGCCCCCTCTTAAATTCAGGGTTCCGATACTGATCCAAAATTAGGTTTTCCGCAATAGACGAAGTCAGACAAGCCCCGGAGGTTTGTCGATCTTCTGGAATGTGTCCGACTTTCAGGCGACGAATCTCAGCAACACTAGTGCCGAGCAGCTCCTTACCTTGATAAATAATTTGGCCAGCACCCGCTTTACGGAGCCCTGTAATGGTTTCCACCAATTCGGTTTGACCATTGCCTTCCACTCCGGCAATTCCGAGAACTTCACCGCCACGGATATCTAAGGAAATCCCTTTAAGTGCGAGAGAGCCCTTATCGTCCAATGCTTCAAGATTGCGAACAGATAACACAACATCCTTCGGCTCTGCTGGAATCTTATCCACGCGGAACAAGACTTCGCGTCCAACCATCAGACGTGAGATTTCTTCTTGATTCGTATCCTTCGTATTCAAGGTTGCAATGGTCTTGCCTGCCCGCAGCACTGTAATGCGGTTAGAAATTTGCATAACCTCACGTAGCTTGTGGGTAATAAAAATGATCGTGTGACCTTCGCTGACAAGCGCTTTTATGGAGTCAAACAGCTCGTCCGTTTCCTGCGGCGTTAATACGGCAGTCGGTTCATCTAGAATAATTAGCTTAGCACCGCGATACAAAACCTTCAGAATTTCCACCCGTTGCTTCTGTCCTACCGGGATGGTCTCAACTTTGGCCTGCGGGTTTACTTTCAACCCATAGGTTGAAATCAAACGCTCAACTTCATTGAATTCCTTCGCGCGGTCACGGAACATGGACATAAAGCCTTTTTTCGGCTCATCGCCGAGCACGATATTCTCAGACACTGTCAAAGATGGAGCGAGCATGAAATGCTGATGCACCATCCCCATACCATGCTTAATCGCGTCTCTTGGCCCTTCAAAGCTAATTGCTTGACCCTTATATTCAATCATTCCGCTCGTTGGAGCTTCCAAACCGAACAAAATTTTCATTATGGTCGATTTGCCTGCACCGTTTTCACCCACTAAAGCATGAATCTCGCCTTCATGGATGTTCAGGTCGACGCCTCGGTTAGCCACGGTTCCATTAGGATACACTTTGTGAATATTTTTCATCTCAAGTAAAATCGGCATCTATATCCCCCCAACCAAAATAACTCCATTACTATTTCGGGGCCTCACCTTGGTGAGAGAGGGAGGTTTGACCCTCCCCGCTCTTCTTATTACTACAGAGACGATTTGACAGTAATATCTCCAGTAGAGAGCTTGTCCTCAATTTCTTTCATCTTGTCTCTGATCGACTGTGGTACATATTTCTCGTAAAGCTCGTCCTTCGCAAGACCAACGCCGCCTTCTTTCATGCCTAGAACTTCATTCGTGCCGAGCTTAAGCTCGCCCTTCTGCAACAATTCGATAGCACGGAAAATAGATTGGTCTACGTTCTTGAGCATCGATGTCAGAACACTTCCTGGGTAAAGTGGGTTTTGGTTAGCGTCAACACCGATGGAGTAAACGCCCTTCTCGTTAGCGCCTTCCAAAGTACCAAGACCAGCAGCTGATGCTACGCTGAACACGATATCTGCTTTTTGCGAATTGATTTGAGCCAAGCCAATTTCTTTGCCCTTAGGTGCGTTAACGAAATCTCCAATGTAGGAAGCAACAACCTTTACATCTTTGTCTACGTAGTGCGCGCCTTGCTCATAGCCTGATTTGAAATCGTTAATGATTGGAATGTCCATACCGCCTACAAATCCAATGACTTTCTCTGGGTTAGCGCCTTTAAGCTCTGTGCTCGTTGTAGCCAATGCTGCAAAAGCACCTGCTAAGAATGAGCCTTCGCTTTGGGAATAAAGCATGGAATATACGTTCGGAACTCCTTCGATAACTTCATCGAAGAAGATAAAGTTCACTTTAGGGTAACGTGCAGCTAAATCCTTGGTAATATCGGACATTTGGCTCGTTCCGACAACAACAACATTATAATTACCGCTGGACACGAGGGACTCTAGACTTGCTGCCCAGTCCGCTGCATTAGAACCGCCTTCTACGGTTTTAGCTTTAATTCCGAGCTCTTTAACTGCTTTCTGGATACCAGCTTGTGCAGAGTCGAAGAAGCTCTTGTCGCCTAGCATGCTGTTAACAAAATAGATTGCACTGATTGGTTCTCCACTTGGCGTCACTGGTGTTTCGGAAGCTGAAGATGTTTCGCTAGGTGAAGAAGAGGTTGAAGGAGAAGCCGAATTGTTATTTGATTTACCACATGCGGCCAAAATCAAAGCAAATGACAAGATAACTACGCCCAAAACGCTTAATTTTTTCATTTTCATGATGTAAGTCTCCCCTTTGTTATGACTGATTGTGTGCTTCCTGTTTAATAAATTGCTCGGCTTGCTCTAGACTAGGCATGGAGGCTTGTGCTCCTTTGCTGGTCACCGTAATCGCGCCGATAGCAGAAGCAAACTTCGCCGCCGCCCAAATATCTTTACCGCTCACGATCGCGGCTCCTACTGCACCGGCAAAAGCATCTCCAGCAGCCGTAGAATCAACTGCCTTCACTTTGTAAGAATCTACGAAAGAGGTGCTGTTCGCATTAACGACGACGATCCCTTTCTCTCCTAGCTTGGCATAGACGGTTGAGACACCTTTGCGAAGCAGCTCAACGGCTGCAAGCTTAGCAGTCAGCTGATCATAGACGTCGATGCCAGTCAGCTGGGCAATTTCCTTCTCATTAGGAACAATATAATCCACCAGACTTAGCAGATCCTCCGACAACGGCTGCGCCGGAGCCGGGTCCAGTAGAACAGGAACCTTATGCTTCCTTGCAATAGCGATTGCCTCTTTCACTGTCTCCAACGGAATTTCCAGCTGTACCATCAGCAGCTTTGCCTGCTTGATTAGCTCTTCCTGCTTGCGAACATCGTCCGGAGTAAGTCGGAGGTTAGCGCCTGGTGCAACGACGATGCTGTTATCACCTTCTGGATCAAGGGTAACGAAGGCTACGCCTGTTGCTTCTCCTTTAATCTTCTCAATTCCGCTGCAATCGACTCCAATTTGCTCCAAATTGTTTAGCAATTGGTCCGCAAACAGGTCTTCGCCCAATTTGCCTATCATGGCGACTGTAGCTCCCAGCTTTCGGGCCGCGACAGCTTGATTGGCTCCCTTGCCCCCAGCATTCATAAAGAAGCCACTACCTAACACGGTTTCTCCCCGCTCTGGACGATGGTTCAAGCTTACGACCATATCCATGTTCAGACTCCCCACTACCACAATCTGAGCACTCATTTATTTTCCACCCCACCGCATGATTCTCTGTGTATAAGCTTATGCTCCAAAATCATATTCTTCGTACCGGACCTCACCCCTTTCATCTGATCATCAAGCAGCTGCACTGCTGTAACACCAATCTGATAGACAGGAATTGAAATGGTACTAAGTAAAGGCCGCGACATCTTGCTGAAAGGAATATCATCGCAACCGATAACCGCGACATCTTCTGGCACACGTAAACCTCGTAGGTTGATTTCGTGTATGGCCCCAAGGGCTAGCAAGTCATTCGAAGCGAATAGAGCCGTTGGCTTGTACTCTTCTAGCACGGAGCCCATTTGGTGAACCCCTGATTCGTAGGTAAACGAACCAACGCTGACAAAAGGCTCTAAATTCGCGTCACGCATGGCGTGGAGATAACCCAGCTTACGGTTTTCTGCTGATTGAATGTTTTTAGGTCCGGCTAAATGGGCGACTTGTTTATGCCCTTTGCCAATCAGGAAGCTGACGGCTTCGTAAGCAGCTTTATAATCGTCGATGAGTACGGCATCGAAAGGCGTGTTGGCAATAAGACGGTCACAGAGAACGATAGGTGTTCGCAGGCTAGCCAAATCTTGAACCGTCTGTTCATCAAGGGTGGAGGAAATGAGCACGATGCCCCCTACCTGTTGTTCCACCATTTTGTGAATATATTCTCGCTCGAGCTTCGGATCGTTATCCGTGTTACTTATAAAGAGAGCGTATCCTAATCGGTGTGCAGCATCCTCTATCCCACGAGCCAATACCGGGAAGTAAGGGTTCGTAATATCAGGTAGGATTAGACCAATCATATTCGTCTTGTTTGTCGCCAAATTTCTCGCAATCGCACTAGGATGATAGCCCAGCTCTTCAATTACCCGAAGAACTCTTTCTCTAATCTCATCCTTGACCTGAGGATTACGGTTTAGCACGCGGGACACTGTCGCCTTAGACACTTGGGCCCGCTCCGCAACATGATGTATCGTAGGTTTCATTCGCTTTACCTCACCTCCGTCTCTCTCAGAAACCGGTTTCTGAATCAAGTAAAAAAAAGCTTCTGAGCTAATTAGTTGTTTTATTTGTAGTTCTGGTTAGGTTTGTTCGTTAGCATAGTGAGTCTTGTTTGTGGTTCTGGTTGAGCTTGTTCGTAAGCTAGTGAGTCTTGTTCGAAGGCCTAATCTTAGTATTCTTAGTTCTGGGTCGAGCCTATTCGTAACCTTGTTTTGCATTTGAGAAAGCGGTTTCTAATTTTTCTATCGAACATGAAAGCGGTTTCTGAAAATAATATAGCACACGCATAAATAGTTATGCAAGCGTTTTCTTTTTAGCGCGCACGTTGGCGACTTTTGCTGGAGTTAGTCGGCAGCTCCTCTTAACTATACACTCTAACCGCGCCCTTACCCAGAATTAGTCGGCAGCTCCTCCTAACTCTCCACTCTTACCTCGCCTCTACACAGAATTAGTCGGCATCTCCTCTTAACTTCTCACTCTAATGGCGTCCTTACCCAGAGTTAGTCGGCATCTCCTCTTAACTTCTCACTCAATCCGCACCTCTACCCAAAATTAGTCGAAGGCTCCGATTATCTCTCGCCCAATCGTGCCAAAGCGAGAATTAACCAGAGCCTCCGACTTCCTCCGTCAATTACTTATATAAAACCTTATCCACGTTATATTTAGCTTTAAGCTCATTTATAATATAAGTTTCATAGATTTCCCTATGAACAGGGTCTTCGACAATGCAAACTTCAATTTTGGTAACTTCATCTCTGTTCATTTTTATTACCGATACCGTGTCCTCAAAATGCTTCTTTATTCTTGGTCTCAGCTTCCTCGCCTTGCCGACAAAAAGCAGCTCATCCTTGTTGTTGTAAAACATAAAAATGCCTCCGACTTCTCTAGAAATCAGATGAAATTCAGTAAACCCGTAAATATTGCTTTCCTTAGGATCGTTCTTTTTGGTGATGGTAACATCCGGCGTGGGAATGGTTATATTTATCATTAATGCTCACACTTCCTATTTCAATATAGGTGTATGCTATCATATATCTCATTGTAAAACCATTCAGTTGCTGAACGGCGAATAGTTAGCTGCTTTAAAATGAAAAGAGCCGCAATCGCAGCTCTCTTCGTCGGTGCTCTCTAATGAAATTTACACCATTCCGCCATTCACACGAATGGTTTGACCCGTAATCCACTTTGATTCCTCACTGGCCAAGAATAATGTGACGCTTGCGATCTCATCTGGTTCTCCGAGGCGTCCGAAAGCATTCGTTTTGCGAATACCCTCAATCTGCTCCTCTGATTTGCCAACCGTGAATAGCTCAGTGTTAATCGGTCCCGGTGCAATCGTGTTAATCGTAATCCCCTTCGCACCTAACTCTTTGGCCAACTGACGGGTAAATTGCTCTACCGCCCCCTTGGTTCCAGCATACACACTATAGGTAGGGAACATTAAACCAGCAACAGAGGTTGAAAAATTAATAATGCGGCCGTTCTCCTCCATATGCTTAGCTGCCTGTTGGCAAGCAAAGAAGGTACCCTTCACATTAATCGCAAATTGCTTATCGAAATCCTCTTCCGTAACACTGGCAATCGGCTTTGTAATCATAATCCCAGCGTTGTTGACGAGAATATCAATACGTTCATATACCTTTAGTGTCTCTTGAAACAATCTCTCCACTTCAGCCACACTGCTGATGTCTGCTTGAATGGCTACTGCTTCCCCGCCATTATTTTTAATTCCCGTTACAACCTCTTCAGCCTTATCCGGACTGCTTGCATAGTTAACTACGACCTTAGCCCCGTTCCGGGCAAGCTCTTCGGCGATTTCACGCCCAATTCCTCTAGACGCACCTGTTACTAGCGCCACCTTGCCTTTCAATTTGTTATCCATTATATATTCCTCCAATTAGGGTCGATGTATAATATTCGCTTCGTGAAATGATTATATGTTAGCCACAAACAATAATCAAGTGACAATTTTATATATTTGTCAGTACTCATCGTTCAAATATTTTCAGTCCTATTTTACAAACAACCGAAAAACAAAAAGAAAGAACTTCTGACGGCTTCAAGCCGCACCAAAAATTCTTTCTCCACTTAGCTGTATCTATATGAGAAGCCATTCGTGTAGGCTTGGACAATTGTTATTTCTCATACATATTAATATCGTTGAAGTAACTATAAACCTGATTAAGCAAACCCGTAAGTGCTTGGCTTTGCTCCTCCCCTAACTTTTCCGCTAGGCCGGTAAAAATAACCGTAAATCGCTTAAGTGCCTTCTGAGCAATATCTTCGCCTTTTTCCGTCAGCCTGAGCAGCGTTATCCGTTTATCCTTAGAATCATTGTACCGTTCAACGCAACCATCACTCATTAATTGCTTAATCATTTGAGTAACTGTCGGCGAGGTTACGGATAATCTTCTGCTAATATCGGAAATATTGACGCCCTGATCGCTCTGTTCCGTTAATACTTTAATACAAAGCAGAACCCGAACCTCACTTGGTTTAATACCATCTATCGGTTGCTTGCGCCATTCGGCTCTAGAAAACTGTTGAAAGGAATCCATCATTTCCTTAACAATAGTGGATTTATCTTCCTGCACGGTATATCACCTCGTTCTCATCGTACTCTCCAATAATAGTACTAAAAACACAAGTCATTTGTAACCCCAAATGCCAAATACAATGCCTCTTTAGTGGGAAAAGTAACCATTCAATAATGATTTTCAAGAAAGGCGCACCGGATTTAATCCGATACGCCATTGCCTATTTAATGTGCTGCAGACTTTTGGAGCTTATCGACATGTTCCTCTTCTGATTGATTTTGCTGCTGTTCATTGTTTGACCGTAACGGGATTTCCTTCAAGAAGAAGGTAAGCACCAGTCCAATGGCAACTAACACAGCACCTAACAAGAAGACGGTAGACAATGTATCACCCAATACAGAACGAAGCATATCCATCATTTGCGTGTACAAGGACTGATCCTGCTCTGGCAGCTTCGATTGAATATCCTTCAGCAAAGGCTGATTCATCAGCGATCTAGGGTCCAGCAGCTGCGTCAATTGAGCTGCAGTGTCCGGACTAGCTTGAGATAAATCCACCGCTGAGCCCGAGCTAATCGCTTTTTCCAAATTGCGTGTCATTGCAGAGTTCATAACCGATCCGAAGATCGCGATTCCTATCGTTCCGCCTAGATTTCTGAATAGCGTTGAGGTAGCCGTAGCTACTCCAAGCTGAGAAGGTGGCAACGCATTTTGTACAGTCAAGGTAAATACAGACATGCTTAGTCCAAGCCCCACACCAAACACAGCCATACTCGCAACTGCCATTGCTACACTATTCATGTAGGCCATCATAACCAAGCTGATTACCATAATGGCTACACCAATAAGTGCAAACCGTTTGTATTTTCCGGACTTCGATATCCAACGCCCTACCAAGGTACTAAGAACGATCATCGTAAGGGACATCGGTATATTCACAAATCCAGATTGCGTTGGAGTTAAGCCTTCAACACCTTGCACGAAGAAGGGCAGATAGATCATAGCACCCATCATACCTGCGTTCATTAGAAAGCCAACTGAGTTGGATAAGGTTACAATACTGTTTTTGAATAAGGAAAGCGGTAGAACAGGACTTTTTGCTTTTCTTTCAATGAATACTAGGATGACAATTCCGACGACAGCTGCCGCGAAGAGACCTATTATTCGTTCCGAGCCCCATGCATATTTATTACCCGCCCATGAGAAGCCAAGCAGCAGGCTGACAATGGATGCCGAAAGAACAAGAGAACCCCAGTAATCAATCGATTCCGAGGATACGCGCGCTGTCTTCGGAAACATACGCCAAATCATAACAAATGCAACAACACCCAGCGGAAGGAAGCTCCAGAACAGCCATTTCCATGCCATGTGGTCAATCATCACTCCACCGAGGGTTGGGCCAAGAATACTGGAGAAGCCGAAGATCGCCATCATAATGCCAGTCCACTTAGCTCTTTCACGTGGGGCAAACAAATCCCCTACAGCAGTAACTGTCGTAGACATCAATACCCCAGCACCAACACCTTGTATTGCGCGAAAAATAATCATTTGGTATATATCAGTCGACAATCCGGTCAAAAAGGAGCCGATCATAAAAATAACAATCCCGCCAAGCAAAAACGGTTTTCGACCATAGATATCAGATAGCTTCCCGACAAGTACAGTGGAAATTGTAGACATTAGCATGAATACCGTTATGACCCATGAGTAGTATTCCATGCCGCCCAGAATGGCAATAATTCGAGGCATTGCCGTGCTTACGAGCGTCTGGTTAATAGCTGCGAAAAACATTGCCGCCATAAGCGCGATCATAACGGTTACCTTCTGCTTCTGTGATAAATGATTCATTAGTATTCGCCTTCTTTTTGTAAAGTAAAGTTCTATTTATGTATTAAACCACAATATTAATAGGTTGGCAACCTATATATTTAGCGAGTGATGGTAATATGTGGGATGCACCTGATATAATGAGTAAAATTATATTCTCATCCTAAGGACGTGTTCTTTAATGGAAACGAAGTGGTTAGAATGGGCGAAGCAAATCCAAGCTATTGCACAAACAGGATTAACCTATTCCAAGGATGTTTATGACACTGAGCGATACGAGGCATTGAGGGATATCAGCGTAGATATTCTGGCTAATTATACTTCTGTTAGTAAGGAGAAAATATCTCTTACATTCGCAAGTGAGCTTGGCTATGCAACTCCTAAAGTGGATGTTCGCGGCGTTATTTTTAGAGAAAATAAAATATTGTTGGTTCGTGAGAAGCACGATGGGTCATGGGCATTACCGGGAGGCTGGGCAGATGTTGGCTTCTCGCCATCGGAAATAGCAGTGAAAGAGACTAAAGAAGAAGCTGGGTTTGATGTTGTGCCTGTTCGTCTTTTAGCTGTGCTAGACAAGAAATTTCATAATCATCCTCCTGGGGCTTATCATGTATATAAGATGTTTATTCGCTGTGAAATTGTTGGTGGACAAGCTGAGGCAGGCGTGGAAACAAGCGATGTTGATTTCTTCTCCTTGGATAATTTGCCCGAGCTATCCCTTGAGAGAAATACGGTAGAACAAATACAAGCTATGTTTGATTTTCTTGAGAATCCTGATAAAGAAGTCATTCTTGATTAACGTTGCGAGCCTGTTCGGTAAAAGCATGCAATGACAGGATCAACTAATGCGACGGTGATAAGATGAATAACAAAGGGGGTGTGATGCGGTTGGATTGGCTTATTCGTATGAAGGATGCTCTTGATCTGATAGAAACGAAGATAGAGGAACAGTTGGATATCGGTGACATTGCTAAGGTAGCTTGTTCGTCCCCTTTTCATTTTCAGCGGATGTTTCATATGTTGACCGGGATGACAGTGGCGGAATATATTCGCAAACGCAAACTAACCTTAGCTGCGCAGGAGTTCTCAATGACTTCAGCTAAAGTATTGGATGTCGCGCTTAAGTATGGCTATGACTCGCCGGAGTCCTTCTCTAAAGCATTTCGGAAGCTCCATGGTGTACCTCCTTCGGAGGCTCGTGGTTCAGGGGTCCGCCTTAAAGCCTTTCCCCGCATTTCATTCCATCTATCTCTAAAGGGGGACAAGAATATGGATTACAAAATTGTTGATAGAAGTGCGTTCACCGTTATTGGAAAAGCTATTCAGGTAACGACCAAGGATGGTGAAAATCTTCGACAAATCCCGAAGCTCTGGGCGGAGTGTAACGAAGACGGCACAACAGATAGGCTTTGTGCAATTGGGATAGATAAGGATCTATTAGGAATCTGCATGGATTTCCAACATGAGCAAGAACAATTCACCTATTTAATTGCTGTTGAAGACAGCTCAGGAGCACTAGTGGAAGAAGGTCTCGTCTCAAAGACCGTTCCTGCCTCTACTTGGGCGGTATTCACATCTGTCGGTCCGATGCCAGGAGCCATTCAGGACGTGTGGAAGAGAATTTTCCAGGAGTGGTTCCCCGCTACAGGAAACGAGCACTCTGGAGGGCCAGAGCTCGAGGTCTATCCACTGGGGGATACAACCGCAGAAGATTACGCATGCGAGGTATGGGTTCCTATTGTAAAAAAGTAGTGGTGGTGTAGGGGAGGCCCCAGCAGTGGATACACTTTTGGGGCCTTTTGGTTTTTTTCGCCGCAGTTGCTCGAATCCGCCGTTCTTAGTAGCCCTCAGTGCGTTATTCCATCGCAGTTACTCGAATTCGCCTTTCTATAAAGCATTAATAGTTCTGCAAAGTCTTTTCCAACAGCCCCTTGACGATTTCTTGCAGCTGAGGGGGACTAATGACCTTTACTTCAGGACCGTATGAAAGCAGCTTCCGCGCAGTAAAGGGAAACTCTTCCAAAGGAACCTCCCCGCGCCACTCGTTATTGTGAACAGACTTGAATAGAACATCTGATTCGGCAATCCTTGCTCCAAAATCAGTGAATTGCAGCACCACCTCTACCGTTTCCCTGCTATCCTCTGAATTCAGCCACTCCTTAAGAGTTGGAATAGCATTGTCTGAGTCTGATCGATTGAGCACCTCCAACTGCTGCATCCTATCCGTCCGATACAATAACACCCGTTCATTCTTTTTAGCTGGCATGTACCAAAATCCATTCTCATAGTAGATGCCGATCGGATAAACCTGCACCTTCTTTGTTCCACTCCGGGAAGCGTACGCGAATTCAATCTCTTTTTTATCCACTGATGCACTTAAAATTGTCGTAGTTAATGATTCCGGCTGCACTGAATGGTGCTGAAGAAATGTAATGTGCTGCCTCATGCGAATGATCATATCCTTTACATCGTCGGGCAAACTAGAAAAATACTGCTCCGCAAGATAAGCCCTTATCGAACCAAATGGAAAATCGGGGACCTTCTCCAAATATTCAATCATCAAGAATAGGCCAAACGCCTCGTGCTGCGCAAGTTGAAGTGGTGGCAAAATTCTATTCGGAAGCACACGATAACCCCCGCTAGCACCCACTTCTGTGTACAGAGGAACTCCCTTCTTTTGCAAATCATCTAAGTCCCGCTGAATGGTGCGCACCGATACATCAAAACGTTCAGCCAGCTCGCGGGCAGTGAACTTTTTTCTCGAGTCTAATGCTCGCATTATCGCAAGTCTTCGATCATTCATTTTCGAACCCCCTTACATAATTACGTCATCTTTTGTCGTAGTTTTACTGTACCATAAATTTTAGAAGGGAGTGTTTAGAGTATGAAAAATAATAAAGTGGTGCTGTATATTGCCATGAGCTTGGATGGTTATATCGCGAAGTCCAACGGTTCGGTGGATTGGCTGTTTGATGTCGAAGGTGACGGTGAGGATAATGGATACAATCATTTTTACAGCACGGTGGGGACGATCGTAATGGGGCGACTCACGTATGACGAGGTGCTTCAATTGGCCGATGACTTTCCTTACGCCAATAAGACTTGCTATGTTCTGTCTCGATCGAAGCAAGCTCCTGCTCCACACGTGATTTTTACGGATGAGGACATTAATGCTCTTATTCCTAGGTTAAAAAATGAATCAGATGGTGACGTTTGGCTTGTGGGAGGGGGGCAGCTTGTAGCAGCTTTTCTGGAAGCTAACTTATTGGATGAGCTCCAAATCGCCGTCATTCCGAAAGTACTCGGAGAGGGTATCCCCCTATTTCCGAAGGGAACCCTCCCAAGCGCTTTCCGTTTAACACAGATACAACAGTTCGGGCAGATTGTTTCACTTAGTTATACCGCAAAAGCGGATTAGAAATTTGTTGAGGCTACTTCGTCTCCTCTTGAATTTCACTACCAAAACAGAGAGAGCTTTCTTTCATGGATTTCGTCAATTTTCCTCTCAAGCCTATCATCCAATCGGGCTCATTAGCCCATTTTTCAGATATGGACCTAAGAGAGCGGGTATACCCATATAAATTAGCAAAACGCCTGCATGCGGGTATAATAGCTGGAAAATTATCTGAAACAGGATACTCACTGCGATATCCATCCATAAAGCATTGCTCTTTCTGACTGAAAAGCTCACTTGGAATACAGTCCTTCAAGCTATCTAGTGCCTGCTCAATATCCATGGCATACCAATGATACATGGCATCATCAAAATCAATAACGTTACATGAATTTGTTGCCTCATCGAAAAAAACATTATCATATTCAAAATCATAATGAATAAGACCAAAATTAGTATTAGTAATAGGTACAGTAGAAAAATAATCTTGTAATTGTTTGGACTCTTTTAGAGCTGCTGTTTCTGTTGGGAAATCAGTTAAAATGTCCTGAATCCAATGTAAAACATCATTGTACGACCATCTCTTGTGCATATCCGGTGTATATTGACTAGATAAATGGTGAAGCTTTCCTAACGCTTTGCCATGGCTGAATATTATGGCATCACTAAAATCTGTTTTATTAATCTGTATACCTGATACACGCTTAAACACCGAAGCAAAGTAATCACCCCAAGGGGTTTGTGCCTCTACAAGCTCTTCGTCACTTTTTGATCTTACCGATTCTAAAACTCCATAGCCCTTCGTCCGCAGGTAAGATATAAAATCTAGCTCTGCTAATATATTTTCTTTATTTTTCTCTGATTTCGAGGCGAATCTTAAGAGTTGGGTGTTACCTTCAAATTGAAAGGGATATATCGCATTTGAAGATATCCTATAATACTTAAACATATCAATAGACTGTTTATCGAATTCCCAATTTCCCAAAAGCATTTCGGCTAAATCCTCAATATTAAAAAGGTATTTCAATTTCAACATTGGCATGCAGCTCCTCGTGATTTGCAGTATCTACCTGGAATTACTCCTATTTCTGCGCACAAAAAGACCGCAAGGCTATGCCTGCGGTCTTCGTAATTCTTGTAGGAGGGCAAATCAAATAAACCCTCTTAACTAACAAGAAAAATCAGCAGCAATATCCTTATAAGTGGCTGACTAATGCCAGCCTAAAATATTCAGTTATCATTCACCTTATAAGTAAAAGTAGTAGTTTTAGCCCGGCGTTTCATGCCGATCACTCCCTTCAAAAGCATGTTGATTTCATATTACTTTAGATTATTAATGGAAGCAATTTCTATTTCCTATTTGGGGGCCAACAGTCTCCAGCCCGTGCTCTACTGGCTTACCTGCTTTGAATCTTCTCTAAGTCAGTGTTATCATTAAATAGTATGTGATTTTACTTATAAATTTGAAGGAGGAATACCCGATGAAAAAGAGATCGCTTGTGTTTTTATCCTTTGGGATTGGGTATTCTAATGCTGTCTTTTTTTAGAATTGATCTTGACGGGATAGGTCTGTCCAAACATCAATTCCAAATAATAAACAGCCATTTATAAGGAGAATTCACAAATGACGAACTTCAACAATAATATCGTAAAAAGATATAATCCTGAAAATATAGCAAAGCCCGTAGGAAACTATAGCCATGTAACAAAAATAGATCGAAATGCTGAGATGTACGTGTTTTCTGGTCAAATCGGTATAGATCGGGATCAGCATATTCCTCCAGATATGAACCAGCAGGTCACCCATACAATGAACAATATCGTTGAGCTCCTTGCTTCTCAGAAGCTGACTCCTGACAATGTCATTAAAATCAACATTTGGGCCACAGAAGAAATAGATTGGGATCATTTGTATGCCATTTGGGATAAAGTGTTCGGTGCAAATCCCCCTTCCATGACGATTGCTTATGTTAAGGGATTGGGTTTACCTGAATTGAAAATTGAGCTAGATGTTTGGGCTGCTGGTTAAGCATTATTATTCAACTACAAAAAACGAACCTTAGAAGCGATTCTACGGTTCGTTTTTTTCTCATTAGATTGTTCCCCGGTGACATGTATTCCACTTATCATTCATTAGCTACTCTTTTCAAAAAAGACAGAACAGCAGCATTCATCTGCTCTAACCCCGGCTGCTCAATTGGAAAATGGCCCGCACCCTCTAGAAATACACATTCCTTATTACTTTTTATTTTATCAAAAAACGGTTTACTGAAACGGTACGGAGTCATGGGGTCTAATTCTGGATGAACAAGTAGTACCGGGCACACGTCAAAATTCTCAGGCTTTACTACCGGCTCCCTATTTAAGAACGTTCTTAATAAACGTAAAGGGATTTTCGTTCCTGCCGCATGAGCATCCTTCATAATAAGATTGGTCAATTCGGCGTTATTCGTAATCAAATGCATCCGAGACACCTTATTCACAGAGATATGCAAGGAATCTAATAGAAGTGGAAACTTGTCCATAAAAAATTTCCCCAACCGACTAATGAGCTTGTTAGGAGCTAATTGGTCACGAACCTTCGAATCACTTGTATCAACAAACGTTGTTGCAATTAACCCTTTAACTCGCTTGCTCTGAACAGCAGTGTGATAAGCCAACATACCTCCTATACTAGTACCTAGCAAAATAATTGGTTTGTCATCCCGTTGCAATTCTCGATCGATCAGTTCAGTGAGTATGTCGATCCAAAGCTGATAGTCAATTGTCTTATCTGAACTCGTGTAACTTAGACCATAGGGCGGTAAATCCGGCGACACGACTTCATAACCGCACTTTTGCAGCATTTGAGTATATGGAGCTAACATTCTTCCATTGCCACCAGCGCCATGAATGAAAATAATTTTATGTGTTGCGTCCGGAACCGGCATACGATCCAGATGAATATGAGCATTGTTCCAAGTCATCCATTCTTCTATCGGTGGATGATTTTCATTTATCTGCATTTCTTCAGGAAAAAACTTCTGATACTGTTTCCAATAGCCGACTGATTCATTATAGGTATTACGCTTAGTCATGTTTTTGTAGTCCCTTTCCTCAGCCAACAGAGCGGCCGCCGAACAGATGATCAGGCAATATGATGACATCATATCTCATCTACAGGGTGTGAACCATCAATATCCGCAAAATGCTGCTGTTTCCGCTTTCTAACTAGTTTAGCTTAAGTAACCTGCACTACTCTAATTGCTACAGTGGCGAGCTAGCTGGGCGTTAGTGGATCCGGGGAGGACCCGGGAGTCGTTAGTGGTACGGTTTGCGGGTTGGTGGGGGCGTTAGTGAACGCTGAGTTCTCTATCGGCGCTGTTTTGGGGTTGGTGGGGACGTTAGTGAACGCTGAGTTCTCTATCGGCGCTTTTTTCGGGTTGGCGGGACCGTTAGTGAACGCTGAGTTCTCTATCGGCGCTTTTTTCGGGTTGGCGGGGGCGTTAGTGAACGCTGAGTTCTCTATCGGCGCTTTTTTCGGGTTGGCGGGACCGTTAGTGAACGCTGAGTCCTCTATCGGCGCCTTTTTCGGGTTGGCGGGGGCGTTAGTGAACGCTGAGTTTTCTATCGTGACGATTTGCAAATTGGAGTGAGCGTAGTGGATCCTACGTTCACTATTGGGACGATTTTCGGGTGCGCGGAGGGTTGGTGAGGTGCCATCACCGGCAATTGTTCAGAATATGTCGAGATTTGTCGTTTATAATAAACCTATAACAGATATGATTTCTCGGGGTGGAATATCAATGCAGACGAAAGTTCTTAAAGAAATGCATAAGCTTAGCCATGATAATGAACAAAGATACCAATTATTAATGAGGTACTTAAGGTTGAGAGAGAAGGAAAAGAAGCAACGAGGCCTTCTTAGCAGATTAAAGAAGCAGTGGAATGCTCATAACAAAAATATTACAGCGGAGACGTGGAACAAGCATTCTTCGTAGGTCTAATCTGCATAGAAGAGTCCTGACCCGGTGGATTTCCTACCACACAGCACAGGACTCTTCAACATAGACTCAGAAGAATTTCGGCATCACTGCACGCCGACGCTTGAAACCATTATTTCTTAAGTAGCAAGTAAGCGAAATAGGGAACGCCGATTAATGAAACCATAATACCCGCAGGGATACCGTCAGGATCGACAAGATTGCGACCAACAGTGTCAGCAAATAATAGCAACCATCCACCGAGCAGAACAGCAACGGGAATGAACAGCTGATTACGTGGACCGACCAAAGCTTTGGCAATGTGCGGAGCCATCAACCCCACAAAAGCGATCCCACCCGTAACAGATACTGCGGCTGCAGCCGAGGCGACAGCAGTCACAATGAGGATAAGACGTTCCTTTTCCAGCTTAAGACCAACGCCGATCGCTGATGCCTCGTTCAAGCCGAGAAGATTCAGCTGACGAGACTTGAACAAAGTGAACGGTATAAGCAGGATCACCCAAGGAAGTAGCGCCCAGATGAACGGCCAATCCGTGCCCCATATACTACCCGCAATCCACTTCGCTATAAAATCAACCTTCGAGCGTTCCGCAGAAGAGATAATAACGACCATAATCCCTGATAGTGCTAGAGAAAATCCGACCCCGACCAGCACAAGCCGGATGGGATCAAGCCCGCGCGTTCGGCTATATGAGAAAATATAAATTAGAGCAGCCGTGATTAAAGCACCAACAAAGGCGACTAGCGGCATAACATAGACGAACGATCCAACGTTGATCGGAACGTACAGGAAGAAGACAGCGATTGCCACACCCGCGCCCGAATTAATACCAATGATGCCGGGATCCGCCAGATCGTTACGGGTAACGCTTTGCATAATCGACCCGGACAGCGCAAGCGCCATGCCCGACAGCAACGTGATCATAATTCTCGGCAACCGGACGGAGAACAGAACAAAATCTTCTTTAAAGGTACCGTGACCGAACAAAACGGGAATCAATCGGTCAAATGATAGCGAGGCATATCCCACACCCATGCTGGCTATGATGGTTAGAACGATTAGCACTGAACTGGCTAGCAGAATCAGGCGTTGTTTGCGAACAAGAGCGGATAAGGTCATGATGCAGCTTTGCCTCCTTTACGCACGACGAGCAGGAAGAAGGGCAATCCCAGCATCGCCACGATGGCTACCACAGGCGTCTCGTAAGGCGAATTAATCGAGCGCCCTAGCGTATCGGCAAGCAGCATGAATGTCGCTCCCGTTATAGCCGAGAACGGCAGCACATACCGATAATCGGTACCCACAATCATGCGGACGATATGCGGAATCATCAGCCCCACGAATGCCATGCTTCCGACGAGCGCCACCGCTGCACCAGTAAGTACGATTACGATTATGAACAAAATGGATTTGATCAGCACCAGCTTTTGCCCCAGCCCAGTCGCCACATCGTCACTAAGACTGAGTATGCTTACTTGATTGGAAAGGAGCAAAGCTCCTACAATGCCTATGAGGATGACGGGCCCAATGGCCTGAAGCTGCCCCCATGTCGTTCCGATCAGACCACCGGCGGTCCACATCGTTACGTCCTTCGAAATTTTGAACACAATGCTGACACCGCTCGAAACAGCATACAGAAACGCAGAAACGGCCGCCCCAGCGAGCACGATTCGAACCGGAGACAGGCTGCCTCGGCTCACCGAGCCAAGAAGAATGACCAAGGCAGCTCCAAGAGCAGCACCGAGGAAGCCGGCTATCATGATGCCGAAATAGCTGAGTCCTGGGAAGAATGCAAAAGCTATTGCGAGCGCCATACTCGCACCAGAAGTCAGACCTAGCAGACCTGGATCGGCCAGAGGATTTCGCGTGACTCCTTGCATGATAGCCCCAGACACAGCAAAAGCAGCACCGATTAAGATCGCGGCCAATTCACGTGGCATTCGAATTTCGCGAAGAATCAGAGCTTTGTCGTTGTCAGTCACATCGGAAGTTAGCGCAAGCCACAGGTCATGGAGCGTCGTTTCCGCTGCACCGAATATCATCGAAAGTGCGAAGCACAAGATGAGCACTATTACACTGCCGAGAAGCTTATAGAAAAACGGGATGCCGCGGCGTTTATTATTCATCGGAAGCTCATCTCTTCTTAATAGAATATGCGAAGGAATCGTTGAATCACGAATTCCTCCGCATCGAATGAAACAATCTGCGCGATTTAGCTTTTCTATTTAACGCTTACTGACCGAGAAAGCTCTTAATGAAGAACTCTAGCTGAAACTCCATGCTCAATGGATCGTTAAAATAGAATGCTTTTGCGTCAGCTTCGAAGACACGATTGTTCTTTACTGCTGGAATGTTCTTGTACGTTGCCGTATTCTGGAACGAATTATCCTCATCCGCGTTCTTGCTGAAGATTACGTAGTCTCCAGAATAATCCTTCAGAACCTCTGACGAAACGGCAAAGTAGCCTTCTTTCTCCGTCGCTTCCTTAACTTTCTCAGGCATAGCAAGTCCGAATTCTTGATAGAGGATTTCTGTGCCACGGCCAAAATTATCACCATATACATAAAGCTGTTTATTGAAGGTTTCGATAACAGAAACCGAAGCATTTTCGCCAATCTTCGCTTTTATTTCTTGTCCAGCTTTTTTGGTGCGTGCCTTGAAATCTTCAGTCCAAGCTCTAGCTTCTTTTTCTTTGTTCAATAGCTTGCCAACTTCAATTTGCTGCGTTAAGTAGTCGACTTTACCGTAGGTATAAGTAATTGTAGGAGCGAGTTGTTTGAACTTGTCGATATTCTTGATTCCTGCGAGCCCGATAATAAGATCTGGCTCCAACTCAATGATCTTCTCAAGGCTTTCGTCCGAAACAGCCTCTACGTCTTTCAGTTGCTCTTCAAACCTTGGGTTAGTCTTGGACATCTCATCCACGCCGACTACAGGAACACCAAGTGCCATAACGTTCCCTGTTAAAAATCGAGTAAGCACAACAACACGTTTCGGATGCGATGGAACTTCAACCGGTCCATCTTCAGACTGGTAAGTAAATGTGTCGGATTCCGAGACATTCGAGGTAGATGGAGATGCCGATTCTGACGGTGAAGCTGAGGAAGACTCAGATGGGCTGCTTGCATTATTTTTTGTATCGTTGCCACCACATGCGCTCAATAGAAGAACAACAACTAGGACTAACGGAATAAAAAGATTCTTTTTCATAAAATGACTCTCTCCCTTTTCTATGTCTATGTTCAATGAATAATCAAATCTCATATGAGACGTTGATAATCAATTCGTTGATAATGATTCTCATATTCAACGCACAACGAGTATTATAGTGTTAAGTAAAGGCCCCGTCAACGACCAATTAATGGGTTTTAAGAATGAGGGCTAACAGAGGCCACTGTTAGCCCCCATCTGATCGGTACCCATCTTGACGAAGGAGTCCATTAAATAGGCACGACAAAAAGACGCCCTTAAGATGGAGGCGCCCTTTTGTCGGCGTTAGTCAGAAGATCATTTTCTATTCGCGATAGTGCTTTATCCTAAATAAGATCCAACGCGGACCAACCTTAGGGATCTAGCCGCTTTATTTAAGCTCATCTCGTACCCGCAAACGATCCTGCTCCCTGTAGGATATCCCCCAATCCTTAAGCTGCAGCAAAATGGGGACTAGGCTTCTTCCCGTCTCTGATAAGGAATACTCTACCTTCGGGGGAATTTCCGTAAATATTTTACGGTCCACAAGACCGTCACTCTCAAGCTCTCGTAATTGGCGGGTTAATGTGCGCTGAGTAATATCGGGGAAAATTCTACGTAATTCATTGAATCTCTTGGTGCCGTGATTATCTAGCTGATACAGAATAAGAAGCTTCCACTTGCCGCCGATTAAACTAACCGTTAACTCCACGGGACATTGTCCTTCTGATTGTTCCAATATAGCTCGCCCCCTAGTATCTTATTGGATACTACATACCATTAATGTGCGTACTTACATAAAAAACATCTTTCTTTTATTATGTGTACAACGACGAACAACTTTCAAGTGCTCTTTGCTTGAAAAGCATGTGAAAAAATGGAGAGGATGATATTCATGGCGACAACTGACAAAATTCTTGTTTATGGAGCATCAGGTGTACAAGGAGGCGCGGTAGCACGAAAATTACTTGCGGAGGGTCATTCCATTCAAGCTATCACAAGGAATAAAGAGAGTGCCGATCAGCTTGCTCAACAAGGAATCTCTGTGTTACTTGGGGATTTGAATGATCCGGCTAGCTTAGCCCAAGCCCATGAGGGAGTCAATAAAGTGCTTCTCCTCCTGCCTGTAGATTATCATTTAGAACGAGTGCGCCTATATATCCGTAACGTAGTGGATGCAGCAAAAAACGCAAATATAGCGTTATTAGTCGTCAATACTAGCCTTTATGTACCCGATCAGATCACAGATGTAGTAGCCATTGAGATTAAAAGAGAGCTCATCGAATACCTGAAGCAAAGTGGGATTCCTACTATTATTGTTCAGCCTACATTATATTTTGAAAATTTCTATATTCCCGGCGTTCTAAACAATAAAGTGTTGGCTTACCCCGTGCCTGCGGATCAAGCTATTCCTTGGATCAGTATTCAGGATACCGCGGACTACGCCGTTTATGCACTGAACCATCCCGAGCTCGCAGGCCAAACTCTTCAAGTCACCGGTCCCGAGGCGCTTACTGGCAATCAATTAGCTGAACGTTTCGGGCAATCATTAAATCAGGATATACAATTTTTCTCCCTTCCAGTCGAAACGTTTGAAGAAGGTATCCGCCCCTTATTAGGAGAAGAGACCGCCGCCGGATTAGCAGGCTTGTATCACTGGATTGCAGTAAACTCTGCCTCTTTGCCAAAGCCTGAGCATATCCATCCTGCACTTCGAACAGCCGTCCAAGGTACATCCTTAAAGCAATGGGTAGATCGCGCGATTGAAAATGGGTTTTTCGCCGAAGGTGGGAATACGCAGCAATAATTAGTTAAAAAAACAATTAAGGGGTTCCTCTTAGGTCTAATACGACCTTTAGGGAACCCCTTTACTATTGCACAAGCCATACTATGAACGCCGGAAACTAAACTCCGCCTAAACACTCTTCGACCTGCGCCGTATGGCAGGAATTAGTCGGTGTCTCCGCTTATCTTCCTCACAATCTGCGCCGTATGACGGGATTTAGTCGGCACCTCCGCTTATCTCCCCTACAATCTGCGCCGCAGGGCGGGATTTAGTCGGTGTCTCCGCTTATCTTCCCTTCAACCTACTCCGTGTGGCGGGATTTAGTCGGTGCCTCCGCTTATCTCCACTTCAACCTACTCCGCAGGGCGGGATTTAGTCGGTGTCTCCGCTTATCTTCCCCACAATCTGCTCCACAAGGCGAGAATTAGTCGACACCTCCGCTTATCTCCCCTTCAACCTGCTCCGCAGGACGGGATTTAGTCGGCAACTCCGCTTATTTAAAGCCTGCGTATCCTTGGTCGACCATGACGACGCTGCCTGTAATGGCTTCTGCTTCTTCCAGCGACAAGAGGTACACTGATTTTGCAATCGCTTCAGGCTTTGTCAGCTCTCCGCCCATGACTTTAGCTTTCATTCCCTCTAACATGCCGCGATCCTTGAATCCTTGGATAATGGGCGTATCAACAACACCTGGCGCTATCGCAACGACTCGAATGCCATAGGGCGCAAGCTCAAGTGCAGCCGATTTACTCATCATAATGACAGCGCCTTTGGTAGCGTGATACGCGAATGTGCCATAAGAGGCGAGAAACCCGAATACAGAAGCCGTATTAATAATAACGCCTTTAATTCCCAATTCCTTCATTTTCCGACCGGCCTCAATGATTCCATATGCAACCCCATGCTGGTTAATAGCAATGGTACGATGATACAAATCCATATTCTGATCTAACACCGGACCTGCACCGCCAATTCCAGCATTGTTAAACATAACGTCAATCCGACCAAATATTTCAACCGTTTTCTCGACTAAGGCTTGTACATCTTCGTGTTTGGATACATCTACTTTAATAAAAGCTGCTTCTCCGCCCGCCTTAGCAATAAGCTCAACCGTTTCTTGGCCGCCCGCTTCATTGTAATCCGCAACAACGACACGGTCCCCTTTGCTGGCGAACTTCAAAGCAGTTTCCTGTCCGATGCCGCTTGCTCCACCTGTTATCACGACTACACGCTTTGTATCCATATGTTGTGCCTCCTCATGTAAATGATTCGATCCCTCTACTTACACTCAACGAACAACAGCTACTAATGTTATTTGCACCACTAGCATACTCCCGTTTATTATTTAAGTATATTTAAACATAGTAAAGCTTATATTAAGCTTGGCTTAAGTAAGGAGAGGATCATTCATGCATTTGGAACAGCTGGAGTTTATTGTAGAGGTTGCTAAAACCGGGTCACTAACGAGAGCGGCTCAGAATAGGCATGTTACGCTATCCGCTGTCAGCCAATCCATCTCTAATCTGGAGGGGGAGCTAGGAGTTACCTTATTTACCCGTTCTCGGAACGGGGCTGTAGTCACTGCCGAGGGGCAAGCGATTATAAGGAAAGCTGTAGAGGTGTTAAGCAAGCTTCAGGAGCTCAAGCAGGAGGCTAATCTCTATTCCGATATGCAAAGCGGTGAGCTTCGTATCGCATCCATACCGGGACCTTTATCCTTACTAGTTAACACCATCGTCAGCTTCAAAAGAGATTATTCGCAAATCCAAATGGACATAACAGAAAAGGGCTCTTCAGAGATTATCGAGGATATTCAGCACAATCGTGCAGATATCGGACTCGTTATTTTGTTTGAAAGTCTACTTAGTAAGCATCCATCCCTGTCATTCGGACGATTATTAGAGGGAAAGCTAGTCGTTGCCGTGAGTAAAAAATCCCCGCTAGCCCTCTACCCCTCCCTTTCGCCTGAGGAGCTACTGTTTCAGCCAGTTGTCCTCTATAAGGATGACTACTTAAAATGGTTTATCGATCAATTCGAAGCAAGCTATGGTCGCTTAAATACATTGTTTTACACCAATAACACCGTTGCGATCCAGAAGGCCGTAAGCGAAAATTTAGCTGTTACCGTCGGTCTTGATTTTTCGTTTAATAACCGCTCATCCTCCGATAAAGACACAGTTACGATTAAATTGGATCTGCCTGATCAACCTTCTGTCTATCTGGGCTGGATTAGTCCAGAGGATAAGAAGCTGCCCAAAGCATCCCGTCTTTTCATTAATAAGCTCCAATACGAGTTCGACAAGTATTAATTCCTCCTAAAAAATACGTCCGCCATCGGCGGACGCATTCACAAAAATCAAGGAGTTGTCGGAGTACCATCAGGCAATCTTGCGAGTGTCCATTCCGGAAGAATGTTCTCACATGGGAACTTCGCAGCTAGCTTCTCGTCGATATCGATTCCTAATCCCGGCTTGTCGTTTGGATAGACGTATCCGTTCTTAACCTCTGGGCAGCCTGGAAACACTTCTTGAATATTTTGATTAAATCCGTTCCATTCTTGAATACCGAAATTAATGCTGCTAACATCCAAGTGTACATGAGCCGCATGCCCAACAGGTGAAGTATCACCTGGACCGTGCCAAGCCGTTCTAACCCCGAATGCGTCACAGAGAGCGGTCAATTTTCTTGTAGGAGTAATTCCTCCGATTTGGCTCACATGAATTCGAATATAATCAATCAAACGGTTAGTGATGAGCGGCATCCATTCATTCGGGTTGTTGAATAGCTCTCCCATCGCTAGAGGAATAGAAGAATGCTGACGAATCATACGGAACCATTCAATCTGCTCAGGCGGTAGCGCATCCTCTAGGAAAAATAGCTGGAAAGGCTCTAGCTGCTTGGCGAAGTTAACAGCATCTATTGGTGCCAAACGCTCATGAATGTCATGCAACAGCTCAATATCCCAGCCTAGCTGCGCTCTAAGATGCTCGAACAAGCCCAGGATGCTCTTCATGTAGGTTTTAGGATCATAATAGGCGCCTACCGGAGCTCCTATTGGTGAAACAATGGACTGATTCTTTCCACCATACGTTCCTAGCTGACAACGAATATAGCGATACCCCTGCTCCATGAAGGCACGTGCGTTCTCCTCGACCTCCTTCACATCTCGTCCATCTGCATGGCGATACACAGCAGCGCCCTCTCTCAGCTTTCCACCGAACAGCTGATACAGCGGCATTCCTGCTATTTTCCCCTTAATGTCCCATAAAGCCATATCTACCCCAGACAGAGCATTATTCAACACAGGACCATTACGCCAATAGCTGCTAACAATCGTGGAATGCCAAATATCGTTGATGTTATGAACATCCTTACCAATCAAAAACGGTTTAATATATTGTTCGATGGCATTCTGCACCGTTAAATAACGTTGGGTAAACGTGGCACAGCCTACTCCGTAAATTTCAGGGTCTGATGTTTCTACTTTCACAACAACCAAATTAATGCCTTCTGGTGCGGTTAGAATTGTTTTTATATTACGTATAGTTAGCTTCTCCATGTCCACTCTTCCTTATCTCTTTTTACTTTTCTATTGTTTTACTGCTCCAGCAGTCAGACTACTAATAAAGTACTTCTGCATAAATAAGAATAGAACGATTAGCGGTAGGCTCGAAATAATGGATGCAGCCATCATGTCATTCCAAACGACTTTGTAGTACCCGTTTAGTTGACCTATCCCTACCGGTAGTGTCTTCAAGGTTTCCGTGGTGACAAGAATAAAGGCGAACATATACTCATTCCAGCCTATTAAGAACGAATAGATTGCTGTTGCCGCAAGACCAGGTAAAGATAAAGGCAATATGATCTGAACAAATGTACGAATTTGACTACAGCCATCGATCATAGCCGCTTCATCCAGCTCTCTAGGTATCCCTTGAAAGAACCCTAGCATCATCCATGTACACATGGGTATCGCAAAAGCAATGTACACGACGATTAATCCCCATTGTGAATCAATAAGCCCAAATGTTTTTAATACCTTATAGAAAGGAATTAATAGCATAATAGAAGGAAACATTTGAGTGACTAGCAGGAAAGACAGAAAAGTCCCTTTACCGCGAAATTTAAACCGGGATGCCCCATAGCCAGCAAGCGCGGAGAACACGATTGTAATTACTGTAGAAGCCACTACAACAAGTACGCTATTAAGGAAGTAATCCAAGAATGGATAGTCCTTCCAAATTCGGATAAAGGAATCAAATGTCGGGTGATCAGGAATCCACGCAGGCGGCGAAACCATTACCTCTTCATTTGATTTGAATGCAGTTGATACCATCCAGAACGTTGGAATTAATACAACAGCTGCAGCTACCGTGAGAATGGCATACATGCTTGCATTAAAGAATGAAAACCTGCGTTTAGTCGTCGCCATTGCCTAACAACCTCCTATAGCCATATCCCATTAACCAGCATACAAAGAAGACCAAAATAGCCATCGCTGATGCCTTACCGAAATTAAAGAATTCGAACGCTTGCTTGAAGATGTCGATACTGACCACGTTCGTTGCATTTCCTGGTCCACCTTGTGTCAGAATCCAGATCATCGTAAAGTGCTTAAACCACCATACTGTATCCAATATTATGGTTACTAGCAGGACTGGCATTAATGCAGGCAGTGTGACGAAACGAAACGCTTTGTTGCGATTACATCCATCAATCTTAGCGGCTTCATACACATCCTCAGATATGCTTTGCAAGCCAGCTAGTATGAGCATCATTACCATCGGGAATCCCTTCCAGATGGATACTACGATAACGGCAACAAAAGCCGTTTTCTCATCCCCAAGCCATGAAACAGGATCATCGATAATTCCCCAACCCATGAGTACTGAGTTAAATAAGCCGTATAAAGGATTAAATAGCCACTTCCATAGCAATCCAACAACGACTTCAGGGAATAACCAGGGAAGAATCAAGATAACACGGAATACGGTAATACCCTTTAGCTTCATATTCAAGATCAGGGATAAACCTAATCCGATAACGAAGTGTCCAGCCACTACCCACACCGTATAGTGCAGCGTAAGAATAATACGACTCAAAAACTCAGTGTTCGAAAATATTTCTTTGTAATACCTAAACCCTTCGAAATTCCACTTGGTAATGAGATTGGTATCAAAAAAACTAATATACGCCCCGTATATTAACGGATACGTAATCAACACTAGCAAGGTAAGAACGGCCGGTAAAATAAACCAAATTCCTTTGAAGCCGCTTTTGGACGATAGCATAATTTGTCCCCCATCGTAATATGAAGGTCAAAGGGAGCATGAGGCCCCCTTATCCTGACCTTAACTTGAGCACTTATTTGTTGTTCTTAATCACTTCATTCGCACGATTGGTCGCTCTCTTCGTAGCCTGTTCTACGCTTTGATTACCAGCAATCATAGATTGATAAGCCTCGGCAATAATATCTTGGAATTGCGAGTATTGATCGAAAGCAGGTATGGAGAATGCATATTCAAGCGCTTTCACAAACCCTGCATATTCAGGTGTAGACATCTGTTGCTGCTTGCCCACTTCAATGGTAGTAGGAAGACGACCGCTAACAGTATTCCATGCCAATGCATTTTCAGGATTCACCATAAACTTGAGGTAGTCAGCTACAACTTCTTTGTGCTGGCTCGTTTCAGCGATTGAATAGCCTAGAACTCCAAAGGTTGCTGTATGCTTTACTTTCATCGGAATAGGTGTACTGTAAAGCTTTCCTTTGAGGTCTGGGTTTTGGCTAATAATATTTCCAAGTGCATTCGGACCTGTGAGCATCATAGCTACCTTGCCAGTCGCCATTAAGCTTGCTGCTTCAGGGAATCCTGTTTCAGTCACTCCCGGTGGAACGACTCCGTGTTTGTTATTCAAATCCACATAAAATTGAAATGCTTCTTTAGCTTCAGGAGTATCTAGCTGTGTGATCCATTTGCCACTATCATCTTTCTTCAATTCATCTACACCATACGAACGCAACACAGTCATAAAGCGGTCAGCACCGGAGCCATTACGTGTTCCGATCATTCCGAATCCCCATTGATCTGCTTTGCCATCTCCATTAGTATCCTTCGTCAGCTTCTTCGCGGCATCCAAGAACTCATCCCAGTTCTCAGGAGCCTTCAGCCCTTCAGCTTCGAACCAATCTCCGCGATAGACAAGAGCCATTGGAGCTGCAGTCCATGGTAATAATTGTAGCTTGCCATCTACGCTTGATTCCTCGAGAATGTTAGGATAGAACGCTTTTAAATAATCTTCGCCAAGCAGCTTCGTTAAATCTGTTGTGATGTTCATTCCATATGCAGTACGAATAAATTGCGGTGTATTCGTGAATGCATCCGGCAAGTCACCTGCTGTTGCCATTGCGGTAACCTTCTTATACAGATCGTTCATTGGTACTCCAATAAATTCAATCTTCACTTCAGGATGCAGCTTCATATAACGTTCTGCCATCTCAAGCTCAGCTGGACCATCCGGATTTTCTGTCTGTGACACCGACATGATCTTAATCGTAACCTGCTTAGCTCCTTCGGCATCGTTACTCTTTGTCTCTTTGTTACTACCGCACGCCGTAAGCGTCAATCCCATAATAGCTAGAATAGAAATCCAACTGCCAAGCTTTTTTACCTTCATTCCTGTGACCTCCTGTAGTTGTACTTATATATTGTTTGTCCGACCAGATAGTGGGTCTAGGTTGGGACAAGAACAATTTTAGTGAAAATCCATAAATAACATATCAGACGTCATACAAGTTAATAGAAAAAAAAGCAATAATACAAATTACCCTTTTTTCTCCGTTTGATTTTGCAGTCGCTGAATCGTTAGGGCAGTAACATTATTAGCCCCTTCGCGAACTAAACGTTTAACAGCATCAATATCTCTACATTTAATCGCTTCCAATTGCTTCGTATGTCCTGATAAGCTATCTTCCATATCAGCTAGAACTCTGTTTAATTCTTTAAGGTGATAATAATAGACGTTCTTAATACGGTCTATGATCTGAACAAATACTTCATTCTTGGAAGCCTTTACAATTGCAAAGTGAAATTGATAATCGGCCATTGAATATTTCTTATAATCATGTTGTTGGGCTATCATCTCGTTAAGCGCTTTCTCAATGGCTAAAATATCATCCTCATCCGCACGAAGAACAGCCAATTCAATACACTTTGTCTCAATCAATTCACGAAACTCCATGACGTCCAGAAATTCTTTTTCACTTAAATTCATGATTGGAGCAGTCCTCTGGATATCGAAGCTTGTGGCACTATCAGACACGAAAGATCCTTTACCATGACGTGTAGTAATAAGCCCCAGATCTCGAAGCTTCTGCACTGCACTGCGTATGCTTACTCTGCTAACATTAAAGAGACCGCACAATTCATTTTCTGAGGGAATCTTCTCCCCAGCTTTCCAAGTCTGATTAACAATCCTAGCCTTGATTTGTTCAAAGACGTCATCGACTATGTTTTTTTTCTCTATCGCTTTGAAACCGCTCTCCATAACCGATCGCCACCACCTATAACATGTCATACAAGTCGATGGGTTAATAATAGTGCTTTTCACTTTCTCCGTCAATACCCATTTTCTAATAGTCGCTGATCTTATGGTTTATTGTTCAATATATTGTCCTCTAAGACAGCAAATTTATCTCCGTACTCTTTAATAATATGATTGTCACCCCAAGCACAGAGAGAATCTAATATCGATTTCAAGCTCCATCCATACTCGCTAAGCTCATATTCTACCTTTGGAGGAACCTGATTGTAGCTCTTCCGAGTCACTATGCCATCCTGCTCTAATTCTCTAAGCTGTTGGGTCAGCATTTTTTGAGTAATATTAGGCATAAGACGCTTAAAATCACTTGTTCGTTTCTTACCATGCGTGAGATGACAAAGAATGACACACTTCCACTTTCCCCCGATTACCTCTAAGGTCGCTTCCACTGAAATATTATATTTTTTCTTTATCAAAGCTAGTCCTCCTAAATGGATGAGTAAGGGTACTTTTTAGTACCTATATCACTTCAAAGTGCGTACTGTTTATTTGTTATTAAATAACTCATACTAACATTTGCCGGCCGGTAATGACTACACAGGAGACAAACAAAATGACATTGCAATCAAAGAGAAGCACGCTGGCTCTCCTTGCTCTAGCCATAAGCGCCTTTGCTATTGGAACAACAGAGTTCATCAGTGTAGGGCTGCTCCCCCTCATCTCTGAAGACTTGAATATATCTGTTACTACTTCTGCATTAACCGTTACTTTGTATGCTCTAGGGGTAACCTTCGGAGCGCCAATACTAACATCTTTGACCACTAGCGTTCCACGCAAAACATTGCTGTTTTGGATTATGATTGTGTTTATAATAGGCAATAGTCTTGCTGCCACTGCGGGCGGAGTAGGCATTCTCCTGGCGGCTCGTGTCATCTCAGCACTGTCACACGGAGTATTTATGTCCATTGGCTCTACTATTGCGGCCGACCTCGTCCCTGAGAACCGCCGAGCTAGTGCCATAGCTATTATGTTTTCCGGACTTACGGTTGCCACGGTTACTGGAGTACCTTTGGGTACTTTTATCGGGCAGCATATGGGATGGCGAGCTGCTTTTATCGGAATTGTAGTCATCGGTATAATAGCATTCATAGCCAACATGGTGCTAATTCCTTCTGATTTGCGTAAAGGTACCAAAACACCATTGCGAGATCAGCTTAAAATTGTAGCTAATGGACGATTGCTGCTTGCATTTGCTATTACAGCTATAGGCTACGGGGGTACTTTTGTCGTCTTTACCTATTTATCCCCGTTGCTTCACGAAATAACCGGATTTAAAGAAAGCACGGTAGCAGTCATTCTTCTCGTCTATGGGATTGCCATTGCAATTGGTAATGTTATTGGAGGAAAAGCCGCTAACCGTAAGCCTGTATCTGCATTGCTCTACATGTTTGTGCTACAATCTATTGTACTTCTTATTCTAACATTCACTATCCCATTTAAGGCTGCAGGTCTGATTACCATTTTCTTTATGGGTTTATTAGCTTTTATGAATGTTCCAGGATTACAAGTATATGTGGTGATGTTGGCTGAACGTTATACGCCGAAATCGGTAGATGTAGCTTCTGCTTTCAATATTGCCGCATTTAATGCCGGAATTGCGATTGGGGCATACTTGGGTGGTGTGGTTACTGACTCCATGGGACTTATTCATACAGCATGGGTGGGATCATTAATGGTTCTCGCAGCCGTAGCCTTAACCGCTTGGGCTCGCGCTTTGGAAAGAAAAGATGAGACAAAGCTTACACATAAGCCATCTTATTGATGAGCTAATTTCAACAACATTCAGGAGGTTTTATTCTATGGTCGCCAAAAATCTGCAGGATACAACAACACTACACAACGGTATTGCAATGCCTTGGTTTGGGCTCGGAGTTTTCAAAGCAGAGGAAGGCGCTGAATTAGTCCAAGCTGTAAAATCAGCAATTAAACATGGATATCGCAGCATCGACACAGCCGCTATTTATCAGAATGAAAAAAGCGTCGGACAAGGAATCCGAGAAGCTATTGTAGATACCCAAATTTCTAGAGAAGACCTCTTTATTACTTCAAAGGTTTGGAATGCTGATCTCGGGTATGAATCCACGCTGGCAGCCTACGAAACAAGCTTGAATAAGCTAGGCTTGGAGTATCTTGATTTATACCTTATTCACTGGCCTGTAAAGGGTAAGTATAAAGAAGCGTGGAGAGCCTTGGAAACCCTATATAAAGCTGGGCGCGTTAAGGCAATTGGGGTAAGTAACTTCCACATTCATCATATTGAAGACCTTATGGAAAGTGCCACAATTAAACCAATGGTAGACCAAGTGGAGTTCCATCCTCAGTTATCCCAGCAGGAGCTAGTAAAATATTGCAAGGAACACGAAATACAATTCGAAGCGTGGTCTCCATTAATGCAAGGTAAGCTGCTGGATAATCCTGTCTTACAAGAAATCGCTGGTCAGCATAACAAGTCGATTGCTCAGATTATTCTGCGTTGGGATTTACAGCACGGCATTGTTACGATTCCGAAATCAACCAAAGAGCATCGCATTATTGAAAACTCAGACATATTTGATTTTGAATTATCAGCTGAAAATATGGCACGGATCGATGCCCTGAACAAGAATCTTCGTGTCGGTCCAGATCCGGATAACTTTAATTTTTAATGTTTTGTGTAGGAATAAAGTTAAGCTAAACACGAAGAGCCCTTTCCTGATCATTAGGAGGGGCTCTTCTCTATGAATCCAGCTCTGTTAGTAATTCTCGGTACAAGGTAGTCGTTGCAAAAGAGGGGCTTACCCCCATTTCCTGATGTAGCGTTTCAGTAAATCTCATATAAAGCTGAGTTAGAGCTTCTTTATTCTTCTGTGCCGCATAGGCCATCATAAGTAGCTCGATGGATTGTTCGTCTAGCTCGTTACGAGCAATGAGCCTCAGTAATAGTAGGATAGCACCGGACGTATCCCCTCTATTTAACAAAGCGCTGCACAATTGTTGGGTCAATGACGTGTACATTAGTGAAAATCGCTCCACCTCGCTCCAAGCCCAAGGAAAGGCGCGATCTCCGAATAAGTCTCCTTTATACAGCTGCTCTAGCTTGATTGCCTCTTCAATATTCGTATCATCAATGGCATCCATATTTCTATAGCCCTCTTCAAAGCTTATTATATCCACATTCGCATCATTAAGGTTTAGCGCATAATGGTTACTGTCAGAGTACAGACTCTCCTTGAGTCCATACATTTCCAATATTTTGCGTATCTTATAGACTGTCGTGTTTAAGTAGATCTCGGCGTTCTTCTGAGGCATTCCGGCAAAAATATCTTCAATCAGTCTTGCTCTAGATACAAGTCTCCCTTGATGTATGAGTAGGTATCCGAAGAGCTCCGCACTTTTTTTGGAATTCCACTTAGCCACTGCAGCCCGTTCGCTTCGAATCTCGACTCCGCCTAGACAATTAATGATGACATCATGGACAGTAGACGAGGAAGCTTTCTCAACTAATACCATTTCCGTTGGCTTAACAGACAATTGTGCTCTTTGGACAGTCTTGTGAATTCTAGCTTGCTCAACAGGCTTCAAAATATAGTCAAAGGCATAGACATCAAATGCAGATAATGCATATTCTTTATGAGACGTCACGAATACAAGCTTCGTCTGCTTGCCGTTCTCTCTTAACCGTCTAGCAAAATCAATACCATTCTCCCTTGGCATACTAATATCTAAAAATGCTAAGTCCACCTCATGCTCATCCAGAAAGGTCATTGCTGAAGTCGTCTCATGGAAGCTTCCAACAATTTCGACACCAACTATTTTAGCGAGCATTCGCCTCATAATTAAATGCATAGCATTTTCATCATCCATAATAATTACCTTCACGCCATACTCCTCCTTTCCTTTTGCTCATTAAAGACGAAGGGCTCATTAGGTGGAGTGGGGATTGAGAAATAAAAGGCACTTCCTTGCGAATGCACACTCTCGAACCATAACTCCCCACCATTTAAGCGGACAAACTCCCGACATAAGGTTAAACCTAACCCGACACCTCGCTCTCCAGCGGTTCCTGCGGAAGAGATCGGATAGTCCTCCTGCAGTAAAGTGGCAGCCTGCTCGGCTTGAATCCCTTCTCCCGAATCACTGACGGATACTATGACTTTACCCTCTACAGCTTCTGCTTTTATTTGAATGTTGCCTCCCTCACCTGTAAATTTAATAGCATTGGAAAGGAGATTGCGAATAATCAAATCTAGCATTTCTTTGTCCGCATAGATGTGAGAGCCCTTCGGTATGTCGGCAACCACTTTGATACGTTTACCCTCACTACGAACTTGCAGCTGCTGAATATTGGTCTGAACAACATGTGACAGATCCCATACTACCGGATTAAAAATCATCCCTCCTCGTTGGCTACGAAACCAATCCAGCAAGCTTTCCACTAATGTAAATGTATTGTGAATTTGCCGCCCCATTTCTTGCATGATTTCCTCTTGATCCTCACTGTTGGTTTCTATCTCCTCTTCCATTAGCTCCATAAGATTAACGAGCACAGCGAGAGGATCGCGAATATCATGCGCAACGACATTAAACATCTTATCCTTGAATGTATTCAGCTCACCCAACTGTCTCGCATTGTCACGTAGCCTCTCCTCTGTAAGCACGGTTTCCGTAACGTCGCTTAATAGAAGCATTTTGCCAACAGGCTTCTGGTTGCTATTACATACTAAAGATAGATGCACATTATAAAATTTATCGTCGTGCAGACCTGAGATTTGGACTTTACTTGCAGATGATGGCGGCTCTTGCGTAATGATCTTAAGTAGCCTCGGATAGTGTGCCAATACCTCAGTAACCGGCTTCCCAATTACACCTTTATAGTTTAAGTCTTTGACGACTTGACTTGCCGACATATTAAACCTGCTAATTCCGTTATCTACATCAAGTAGGATGACCGCATCCTGCATAGATTCGAATACCTTCTGTAACACTAGCGGAGCCAATCTCATTAAGTTAAATTGGTAGATCCCCCACATAAAGAACAAGCCAGAGAATAGAAATCCGAATGGAGATAAATCAATAGGCATATTCCATATACCACTCAAATAAACAATCGTAAACCCGTAAGGCCCCCAAGAACCAATAATCATCAGGGTAATTTGCTTTCTCATTTGGGTTTCCGCTTTCCAATACATCTGAACCAGTAACGTCATGCCAATTGCAAACAGAATATACGCATACCAAACATGAAGCTGATATAAAGGCCCTTTGACCAAGACCACCAGTGGGAAGCCCTGTGAGTAATTAATGCTCATAGTTTTATAAAATAAATGATGCCATTCGTTCGTATAATGAGCCACAAATGTAATAATGGGAACAACCATCAGCAAAGCAACTACCGGCTTGCGAATGAGCCATTGACGGCCAGTATATTGCAGGACCATGATGCTCCACATCACTGTCCCGAATGGAATGCCAATATACTCAATCTTAAGCCAGAAAAGTATTTGATTAAGATCTGTACTCACAATTTCAAAAGCATACCCGAGGCTGTAGAAGGATCCGGTCAGCATGCCTAAACCATAGCTAATCGCAATCGGAATCTCCCTTCTTTTCCAGCAAAGATAGCATAGGATGAGGGAGCAGCAGGTGGCCGCCATTAGGAGTACAGATAAATAGGTATTATAGTGCATAAATCGTTAACCCCCGTGTTAGTAAACCGGCTTGGCCCTCTTTAGGGTGGTGGTAAACGTGTTTGTATCCAGCTATCGGATGAGCATTATGATATAAAAACATATACTTTCCGGCGGCGTGTAAGAAACGGTCACCTCTTTTATTGTATTCTTTTTATTTCAATAAAACTCTCCCCCAAATGGGGAGGTTCAAGTACTATGAACGATATATTTCCACGGAACTTGGTCGCACTCCAACCTCAAAATGCAACATTAGTGCACCCTCGGTTCTCTATCTCCCTCGCCAGCCCAAAAAAAGTCACATTAGTGTACCCTCCGTTCTCTATCTCCCTCGCCAGCCCGGAAAAAGTAACATTAGCGCACCCTCCGTTCTCTATCTCCCTCGCCTACCTGAAAAAAGTAACTTTAGCGCACTCTCCGTTCTCTATCTCCCTCGCCAGCCCGAAAAAAGTCACATTAGTGTACCCTCCGTTCTCTATCTCCCTCGCCAGCCCGAAAAAAGTCACATTAGCGCACTCACGATCCTTTAATCTATTGAGTAACTGCCAGAAAAATAAATAGTCGAAAAGCAGATGGCGGTTGGTGGGATGGCGGACGGCGGGATGGCAGACGGTGGGACGGCGGTTGGTGGGATGGTGGATGGTGGGACGGCGGACGGGGGGATGGTGGACGGCGGGATGGCGATGGCTTTAAACATCCACCGACTAAGTGCACTAACTCCAAAGAGACAGCGCACCTATTCAACTTTAATTTCTACTTCCTTGACAGCCATTAAGTTTAGTAACTATACTAAAGACATGGATACTATCGAGCAAACACCGTCTGACAACAACAATAGCGGAAGTCGCAATCTCGGTCGCTTAATCATGCAGCTTCGGAGACTCGAACGCCAGCCTCATCACTTTGGTAATGCTGGACCTTTGACCCCCAGCGAAATTCATACGATCGAGGCTATTGGTTCCGAAGGGCGCGTTCTCATGAGCGAGCTTGCAGCACGTCTTGGAATTACGAAAGGTGCAGTCACTCAGCTGATCACACGTCTGGAAGCGAAAGAGCTTATCCTCCGCTCTCCGCATCCAAGTGATTCGAGAGGCACCTTAATTTCGCTTACCGAAAAAGGGAGAGAGGCTAACGCAGCACACGATGAAGTCCATCTCCAGTTCTACAATCAGCTTCGCTCTCAATTAAGTGATCAGGAGATCGAAATATTCGAAACGTGTATTCAAAAATTAAACGCCGTTTTGCGCGGTTAATTTTTTTTGGCAAATAGTTTAGTAACTATACCTTTATTGAATATCATGTATTCGTTGGTGATGAAGTTCTATTAGAAACACGTCGAAAGGGGAAATATATATGAAAGAACGTATTATCGTGGTAGGTGGGTATGGTCATGTCGGGCAAATGATTTGCAAAGAGTTAGCTGACTATTATCCAGGCAAAGTTTATGCCGCTGGACGTAGCTTGGTCCGCGCAGAGAAATTCAGCAACTCAACGAACGGCAAGGTCAAGCCTTTGCAGCTAAATATCAATGAAAAGATCAGTCCTCATGCCTTAGACGATGTTAAGCTCATCATTATGTGTTTGGATCAAACCGCTACTGCATTCGTTCAGCTATGTTTGGAAAAAGGAATTCATTACGTGGACATATCCGCACAGGACTCCTTCCATTCCCAAGTGGAAAAATTACAGACCACTGCTTCCGCAGGTCATGCTACAGCGCTTCTAAGTGTTGGGCTTGCTCCTGGGCTGACCAACCTGCTGGCTCTCTATGCTAATCGACTAATGGATACGCTCGATACCGTAGACATATCCATTATGCTGGGAATGGGAGATCAGCATGGCAAAGCAGCTATCGAATGGACCATCGATAACTTAGGCACGACATATGAAGTCATTCAAGGTGGGATCCCCACTGCCGTTGTCAGCTTCACTGACGGTAAACAGACTGATTTCGGGACAGGGTTAGGTCGCAAGATAGCTTATCGCTTCAACTTTTCAGATCAGCATGCACTTCCTCGCACACTAGGCGTACCATCTGCCTCCACCCGTCTCTGCTTCGATTCGGTTGCAGTAACAGGACTGCTTGCATGGCTGAGAGCATCAGGTGCCTTCCGTTTATTAAAGTTAAAACCGATTCAAAATGCTGTCATATCGTTGTTCGGAAAATCAAAGTTCGGTAAAGAAATGTTTGCTGTAAAAATGGATGCATGGGGCAAGAAGGGTAATGAGGATATTTTCATCGAGTGTATGATACAAGCGAAAAAAGAAGCTGAAATTACGGCCAAGGTAGCGACAGAGGTTGCTGCTGCGGTTTACCGTTCATCATTTCCACATGGAATATATCATATCGAGCAATTGTTTGAATTAGAGGACGTACTACTTCCTATCCATGAGTTGGTCACCGTTGAAGCAAGAATAAATGGAAAACCGTTGCCCTTGCCTGCACCTAAAGCGATTGTTAAAAACTAACCCGTTCTCTCCAGCATCACCGATTCCTCACGCCTTCTGTACCGGTACAGTTATAACTATTACTCATTGTCTGGACCTGCTCTGACGTATACGATAAAGCTATAGCAGAACGGGAAAACTAAAGACAGCCAGACAGGAGGCACATAGATATGCGTTGGACAAACTATACACTGTTACTTGGAATAGGCGTAATCTGGGGTTCTCAATTTTTCTTTGTAGAGCTTGTAATTGATGATATACCACCACTTACACTGGCTGCATGCAAAGCCCTTCTGGGCGCAGCAGCGTTAGGTGTTATCTCTCTTTTCGTTAAGGATCGCGCAAGCCATATCAAACACGACAAGTCAAAAAAGCGGTTCCTCCCTTATTTGTGGATCGCGTTATTGGAAGCCGTGATTCCTTTTTTCTTAATCGGTTGGGGGCAACAACGAATAAATAGCAGCTTGTCGGCTATTCTCATGGGTACGATTCCTATATTCACCACTTTAATGGCGGCCATCTTCGTACCGAAAGAGAAAATAAACGCTTTTAAGTGGATAAGCGTTGTATGTGGATTCATTGGTATCTCGCTACTCATTGCACCGGATATTTCTTTATCAGCAGGGAATCACGACGTATTCGGTACAATAGCTGTTCTAGGGGCGGCGCTTAGCTTTTCCGGTTCATTGATCTTAATTAAAGAGCTGCCACCTATCTCCCCTATTATAGCTATGAGGAATGTGCTATTCATTGCCGCCGTTTTATTGATTCCATTATCCTTCATCTTCGAGAATCCCGTTAACATACATTTGGATGCGCAGCAGTGGATTTCCCTAGTCATTCTCGGTGTATTTCACGCTGGTATTGTTTATATGCTCTACAACATTCTTATCAATAGGTCCGGTGCTGTATTTGCTTCGCTCAACAATTACTTGGTTCCTTTGTTCGGTGTTGTTCTAGGCACTTTATTTCTGAATGAGCAGTTAACCTCTATGGATAAAATATCGCTACTCGTTATTCTTATTTCATTAGGAATTGGTGGAATCAACCTGCGGAAAAGAAGTTCAACGTAACTATCGACTATCGGCTCATTCCGGCTTAATTACACTCGAATTTATATCTTTTTGACAAATTCCGATTTTAACTTCATAGCTCCAAAGCCATCAATTTTGCAATCAATATCATGATCTCCATCGACCAAACGGATATTTTTAACCTTTGTTCCTATTTTAACGACTAGTGAGCTTCCCTTTACCTTAAGATCTTTAATAACAGCTACAGAGTCACCATCGTTTAAGACATTCCCATTCGCATCTTTAATCACTTTATTATCATCATTATTTTCGGCTTCCGAATCTAGCGTCCACTCGTGACCGCATTCCGGACAAACAAAAAGACTTCCATTCTCGTATGTATATTCTGAGTTACATTGTGGGCAATTGGGGTAATTGGACATAAAATTTAAGCACTCCATTTCTGATCGTATCCTATAGGGTTGACCCCTAAAGTATATTTGATATTCTGCGATGATGCCACTAGTGCTAATTAGTTATGGTAATCAATCCCTTCAATTGTATAATTAATTATAAGAATATAGCATCTTACCCTTAACATGGATAGGAAGTGCTAATAATGAAATTGCCCGTCATTAATGACGAGTTGGCCAAACGGATAGAGCAGTCTGAAGTTGACTTTTTCACATCAAGAATCAGTTCAATTGGTGAGCGAAGTGGTAATCCAGAGGGAGTCGAAATAAAAAGACTTGGACATGTAACTGCTTATTACATTAGAACAATGCCTTGGGGCATATTTAATTGTGTGAAGGGATTCTCTCATGAAGATATTAATAAGCTAGAGGAAATCATTCAATTCTATAGGAAAAGGGAGCGAGTCTTTCAACTAGACATAAACCCTATGGGCTGTACTCCACAGATGCTTAAGTATTTGGCGGAGAGTGGACTCCAACAAGTAGGGTTCCACTCCGTGCTGTATGGGCTTCCTAGTAGAGAATCACCTAGACTCCCTACTGAAATTTCAATCCGTGAAGTTGATAATGAAATGGATTTTGAGCAGTATGCAGAAATACATTGTATCGGATCTGGAATGTCTATAACACACAAGCATCACTTCGTTGAAAATAACATTGGTTTACTTGGAAGATCAGGCTGGAAAATTTACATGGCATTCCTGAATCACAAACCCGCCGCTGTAGCTGTCATGCACATAAGTAATAACATAGCTTCCTGTACACTTGCTGCAACAGTTCCTGAATTCAGGCGCAATGGATTACAGACAGCCCTCCTGCAAAGACGAATGTACGAGGCACACCTAGCTAACTGTGATCTTGTTGTCGCTCAAGCAAGCTTCGGCAGCACAAGTCAGAATAATATGGAACGTGCCGGTATGCAAATGGCTTGGACAAGGGCGGTTTGGGCTCCAACTGCTGTCCCCCAATAAGGAAAGAAGACTAGAGAGGCAGCTCCCTAGTCTTCTTTTTCCTCTAGAAAATATTATTTGTATCCCCCATTTTACGCCAATCATCCGTGCCCATGTGACTAATAATGGACTCATTCACAGACTCGTCATAAGGATAGTTATCCTCGATGAACCTTGGCGGTACAGCGAGTTTACTATAACTTGTACCATCCTCGAACGTGACAAGCATGTACGCGTCGCTTGTTAAGGGCTGCTCCTCAACTTTATAAAAATACACAACAACATTGATTCTATTTATTTTTTTGTCCTCAGGGAACACTTCAGGCGTGCCCGCTGTCTTAAGCCATGCCCCCAGAACAGCCAATTTCTCTTGATCACTATAAACATTAATTAACTCGGGTTGAGTCCTTGTCGTACCCGTGCGATATTGCGATAAATTTATCGAATCTAGAACGGCTTCGGTATTGGTTGCAGAGCTAATTGAACTCGGCGCTTCAGCTTTTGTTACTTTTTCGGAAGAGGAACAGGCTGTTAGGGATAAGATCAGTATTGCAGATAGAAGCAGAATTCCTTTTTTCATCAACATATTCGACCCTTTCTAATAAGGCGCAATAGACTCTAGTACTGCTTGGCACATCAATCGCACCTTCTTAAATTTACCACAATATATTTTAATTTACATTTGAATTTTTGGACCCCAACTTCATATGAACTTCAGATTCAAGGGTTATACTAGTTCGGGGTGAACACATATGAACGAGCACATATTAGTCATGGAAGACGACGCAGCAATAAGACAACTACTTGAGCAATTTCTATCCTCTCAGGGTTATATCGTTACTGCGGCCTCGGATGGAATCGAAGGGCTGCAGTTATGGAATAAAAATCGTTACGATATGGTCATTTCCGACGTCATGATGCCTGGCCTCAGCGGAACTGATGTCATTCGAATTGTTAGACAGCAATCTAATGTTCCTATTATTCTATTAACTGCGTTGAATGAGGAGCATCACCAAATAGAAGGGTTCGAAAGTGGAACAGACGATTATATGACCAAGCCCTTCTCCTTCAAGCTTCTAATTAAAAGAGTCGAGGCTATTCTGAGGCGCTCCCGCCCTACCCAGTCTGGCAATTGGCTGGAGTTTCATGAGCTACGGCTTGATATCGACTCATATAATGCTTACGTCGATGACACCTCTGTCGAATTGACGACCAAGGAATTTGAAATTCTAAAAACATTGGTCACACAAGCTGGGAAAATCGTTACCCGCGAGCAGTTGCTGGACCAGCTCTGGGGCTATGATTACTTCGGAGATACTCGGATTATTGATACCCACTTAAAGAATATCCGCAAAAAAACGAATATCCCTTATATTAAAACCGTGAAGGGAGTGGGATATAAGCTTGAGCATCAATAAACTGATCTCCTCCCTACGAAATAACATTACATTCAAAGTTTTTGGCTTAACCGTGACCATCCTTCTCCTGTTTTCCGTCAGTACTTATTTAATTATTTTCACCTTACTGCCTCACACCTACAACAACTACAAGCAACAGCAGCTGGAGCATGAGATTGATACTTTCATCGCTAAGATTCCCACTTTATCCGATACCGAAATGGAAAAGGAACTTGATATCGTAAAGCTACAAACTAATGCTTTCATCATCCTCTTCGACGAGACCAAACAGATACCTTTGCCTTCCACCCAGATCAAACAGGGCACCATTACGATAGAGGAGGCGACTGTCGCGGATTCTTCGACACCTAAAGTGACGGGCAAGAGGGATAATCCGAATGTTACCCGCAGCTTAATGCTCAAAGGTAAACCGGCTTACTTAACGGCCTACACCAAGCTCCAGCCGATTGATGAAGCATCCAAAGTCCTCATGCTCCTTGCCCCCTACGTTGCATTGTTCATTCTCATTGCCGCAGTCGGGGGTTCTTTTTTTTACACCCGGATTATTACAAGACCCATCCGCAGAATTACCGTATCTGCCAGCCGTATGGCCGAGCTCGAATTGGACACACTGATTCCAGTTCATTCTTCTGATGAAATTGGAAGGCTCGCCGCTAGCCTGAATACGATGGCCGTTAATTTGAAGAGCTCGATCGGCGATCTACAGATGGCCAACGTGCAGCTTCAACTAGAGATGGAGAGAGACCGGGAAATAGAGACGCGTAGAAGGGAATTATTTGCTGCTGTTTCGCATGAATTGAAATCACCTTTAACCATCATGAAGGGGCAATTGGAAGGAATGCTTTACAAAATCGGAATTTATGAGGATAGAGATTTCTACTTAGATAAAACACTTCATGTGGCGGAGGAAATGGAGATCTTGATCTCAAATATTCTACATGTCGCCAAGTCAGATCGGCTAACACTCTCCAATAGTGACGAGCTTGTATCCTTAAATACAATCGTCGAGGAGCTTCTGGTCAAATATGAGGAGCTTGGACTTCAACGCGGCGTTACTTTATCTTCTTCGATACCTGAGGATATTTGGTTTAACACAGATAGGAAGCTCCTCGAAACAGCATTAAATAATGTGACGCACAACGCGATTATCTATACGAATGCCGGAGAACGGGTCATGATAACCGCGCCAACTATAGCAGGTAGCCAAACGCTTGAAATACTGAATACAGGTACACGGATTAATGAAGCTAAAATCGAGCAAATCTTTGAGCCCTTCTACCGACTCGAGCAATCTCGCAATCGAAATACGGGTGGCAGCGGATTAGGATTGTATCTTACCAAACACATCTTACAGCAGTTGGACATTTCTATTCGTGCAAAGAACACAGTTGAAGGCGTCGTCTTCTCCTTATATTTTCCGCAAAATACATCTACACCACTTATTAGCTCCATATAGGCTCCACATACACAAGCTAAACTCATAAGTGTAAGAAAAAATAACTTATAGAGGAGTTTGATTCGTATGAAAAAGAAATTATTAATGTTAGGTGCTGCGTTGGCTATCTCCGCTGTCTCTGCTCAAGCTGTTTTCGCTGCAAAGCCGGATTCTGCAACTGAAAACAGAGCGACACTTGTAGCAACAGACGCGAAGCTGGATTTGTCCAATGTTAAAGTAGGAAAAGCAGTAGCCATTGGAAAAGTGAAAGGTACTTATAAGGGAAAAACTCTTCCTTCAACAGCTAAAGCCAACGGTGCTGTCACTATCGAGACAACGGAATCCCAGCTGGATTGGTCCAAAGTTAAAGAAGGAAAAGCCGAAGCGATTGGACCGGTTTCTGGTAACTTTGAAGGATCAAAAACAACAGCTGCCAAAAAATAATCGAACAACAATCGAATAACCCAAAAAGCAACCGAGAGCAGATACTGCCCGGTTGCTTTTGCTTTATCCTATCGTATGGAGCATCTACTCTGATGCTTTGGCTTGAATCAAATAATAATTATTCGTTGTCTTAATCCCTTGATCGCTTGCATGCTTTCCGAATTGAACCATGATTTGTTCGAAGCACTTTTCTCTAGCGTAATAGGAGTATTCTTCACTTTGCCTGAAGACCACCAGTGCCATAACATCCTCCGGCGTTGGAACCCATGCTGTTTCCTTGATAGTAGACAACAGAATGTCCGCTAGACCGCTTGTCTCCAGCTGCTTCTGAATTCGATCTAAGGTCGGGGTCCCTGCTGAAGGCGGAGCAAATAGACCTGGAAAACATAACCCCAATTCTCCACCTTCACCATTACCGTCGCCAGGATGAAGCAGAACTATTTTTCCTCCCGGACGGACAATTCTATTCCCTTCCTTATACCAGCTTGTTGGACCCTTCTTCGTATAAGCAAGATCGAAATAGTTATCCGGAAATGGCAGCCCATCATGCGTTCGACCGACAACGTATCGAACATTAGCTTTTCGATGATGCTCATTCGCTGTGGCAATAAAGCCTTCAGTCATATCATACCCAACGACTTCCTCAGTATAATCCGCCCATAGATTCGTATATTCACCATGACCACAGCCTACATCTAGAGCTTTCCATGCATCATTTCCGTAAGCTTTTCAGTTAAAATGTCCTCTGCTGCTACCCCTTCGAGATTGCTTTTCCATGGATATTCGTATTTGCCCGTCTTAGCTGCTAGCTGTTCGCACCATTCTTTGGACTGTCCGCTTAAGAAGTCTGGATGCAGAGTCAGATCAGGAAACATAATTTCCAAGCACCTCCGACATAAGTGAGTTACTTGCTACAGCAATACACACGTTGTACACAGCATTCCTCTATAGTGGAATTTGAGATTACAACTGGAGGATTAGTCTACATGACGAAGAGCACATAACTAACTGACCATGATTCATACCTATGCTCAGTTCCGGCAAGAATAACTGAAGAATGAATCCATTATTCTGGAGTGTAAGGAAATGATACGAAAAATATTACTAGTTGAAGATGATATGCTTATGCGCGAATTTATAACGGATTATTTCAAAAAGGAGCAATGGGAAGTATACGAGGCGGACAATGGAAGACTTGCGCTTGAAATTTTCGAGCAGACCTCCGTTGACCTGATTGTTCTAGACATTATGATGCCTGAGATGGATGGATGGTCAGTATGCAGGCGCATTCGCGAGAAATCTGACGTACCCATCATCATTATTACGGCAAGGGCGGAGGACGATGATCAGATTCTAGGCTTCGAGCTAGGTGCCGATGAGTATGTGACCAAGCCATTGAGTCCGCGGGTATTGGTAGCTAGGGCTACTACATTAATGAAAAGAAGTGAAGGAACTATTGGGCGTGACGGAGATCTGCTTATTTATGGTGACCTATCGGTGAACAGAATGGCACATACGGTGTCCGTGGCCGGGAATACAATTACTCTTTCACCGAAGGAGTACGATTTGCTCCTCTTTCTCACCAAGCACTATGGTAAGGTCTTGTCTCGTGAATACATTTTGGATGCAGTTTGGGGGTACGAGTATTTGGGGGATTTACGCACAGTAGACACTCATATCAAAAAACTAAGAGCCAAGCTCGGAAATGAAGGCCGTTATATATGTACCGTCATTCGATCAGGCTATAAATTCGAAATGGAAGCATGAGAAGGCACAGCGTCGTTCTTAAGCTTTTCGTCGTGACGGCTGCTTTGATTTTGATTGTTTTTTCGTTGGTGATGCTCGCAGAGGGCTTATTTTTCGAGAGATTTTATCGAACGTCCAAGATCCATGATATAGACCGGAATATGAATCAATTCGTGAAGCAATTCAAGCAGGAAGAGTTCAATCAAAAACACCTCTCGCGGCTGCTTGGCACATTTATGAATCAAAACGATGCTAGTACCTCCATATTAAACAATCGTTTTGAGCGAACAAACATAAATCCTTATTACCTGGAGCTACGAGTAGACAGCAAGATCATTACCATTCTTATTCCTCTGGATGGAATGCCAATGGACAAAATTCCACTAGATATTCACATTGGCGACATGCTGGTTGTAGACGGCATCTTCATGGATGAGAAGGATACGATCATGCATCCTTTGATCATACAGCCGAATAATGATGAGCTCGAGAAGGGCTTGGTTCGAGTAAAGGGGAAAATAACGGATCTCATGCTGCCTGAGCAACGATCGTACAATCCTCTTTATCAGAATATCCTTATCGATGATGCCCTTCGGGACTTGAGGTCCCAAGTCGAGCAATATCAGTCCCGCTTGAAAAATGGCTCAACAGTAAAGGTCGAATGGACAGACAAATGGAGCGGCATCCAGTATGCTATTCTCCTTCATTCCCTATCAGAGGGTAAGAATGGGGATCGATATTTATTCGCCATGACCTCTCTACAGCCTGTTGGGGAAGCGGTTGAAATACTGAAGCAATATTTTGTTTATACGGCTCCAATAATTATTGTGCTTGTGATCATTCTTTCTTTGATTTATTCCAGAATGGTTTCCCGTCCATTAGTGCTGTTAAGCCGCTCGGCTTCCCGCCTTGCTAACCTTGATTTTACCATACAGCCCGAGATCCAATCGAAGGATGAATTTGGTGAGCTGTCACGTAATATGATCAAGTTATCTCACAATTTAGATGCAGCTTTACGAGAGCTTACCCATGCGAATGTGAAATTACAGGAGGATATGAAAGAAAAGCAAAGATCCGAGCAGCTTCGCAAAGAACTAATCGCGAACATTTCACATGAGTTGAAAACCCCTCTTGGCATTGTTAAAGGCTTCGCAGAAGGACTTCAGGATGAGGTTGCAAGCGATAAAAAAGACCGTTATCTTACCTTGATTGTCAATGAAACGGATCGGATGAATGCTTTAATTATGGATATGCTGGAGCTTTCCAAATTTGAAGTCAAAGCTATCCGGCTACAGCCCACAATCCTATCCCTGGCATCGCTTATTCAAAGTGTAATTGATTCGTTCTCTCAACAGTTAGAGAGTAAGAATCTCCAAATTAGGTTAAATAAAGGGGAAGAGAATGATCTGCTTGTAAGGGCAGACTCTAGACGGATTGAGCAGGTTGCTGTCAATTTATTGAGTAATGCCATTCGGCATGCCGAGGTGAACAGTACTCTTACAATTGACATCAAGCGGACAGCGGTCGGTAAAGTAACAACAGTAATAGAAAATAGGGGCGAGCCTATCGCTGCGGAGGATGTGAGTCGGATATGGGATCACTTCTACCGGGCTGAGCGCTCCCGTGATCGCAAATCTGGTGGGACAGGCTTAGGGCTCGCCATCGTCAAACATATTATGGAGCTCCATGAAGGTGAGTTTGGTGTGGAAAATACGGAGCATGGCGTCGCATTTTATTTTACCTTGAATGAAAGCAGAGGAGAAACTCATGAATAAAAAAAATTATGCTTATCTCACTATAGCTCTTATCGCGTTACTTCTGATTAGTGCGTGCGGTACAAAATCAAACTCAGAATCGCCTAATGTGACAGAAACGAAGCAATCAGATGACACAAATACGCAGCCTCCTAAAACCAGTCAAGAGAACGGCAATACTAAAGATGACTCCGTGAATGCTGACGAGGAAATATTAATTATTATCGATCAGACTCCCAAACCCATAGAGGGGAATAGTTTCGATTTCCTCGTAAACAAGCGCCCGGAAGGATATTCCTTGACCGAAATGCAGTGGATTTCCGACAAAAGCAAAGTAATAAATACGATAGCAGAAGCTGTTGAGCATGGAGGAAACGGTGGGGATGGGTTCTACATTAGCGGAGACGGACAATTTTCTGGCTTTTTCTATCCCGATACGATGAAGAAAGAGAAAGGTCAGATTATCTTTATTTTCAAAAATGATCAAGGCAAAGAGTTAACTTGGAAAAAGGAGTTAACCTTGAATTAATTGCTAGCTTATACGGAAAGCAGCCCGGTTGGGGCTGCTTTTTGTTTACTTTGCTTATGCTACGTTAGAAGGAGTAGAAAACTTCTTTGCCTTCAAGAAAATCCTTGCCTAGCGTATCGCAAATTTTGGCTGCATGCTCTTTGATCCAGTCATTACGATTAGGGTCGCGAATAAAAAAGACTCCTTCACCTTAAAGGTCATATTTTCATTATGTCTAATAAATTCAATAACTGGACTCGTGAGGGGATACAATGAAATGACTTCTTCTGCTATTTTTATCAATAGTGCTCCCCCTTAAGTGTATGAACGAACTCCTGACAATAATCTAAGGATAAATTAATATGCGTAATATTCCGGGCTTTGCCCAAAAAACCATATGCCCTCACTTGGCTCTTAAGAGTAATCTGGCAGTTAATTTCATCCTGGAAACCGATTAAGCTCTTATAAAACAAAGGTGTTGCAACTACCCAAAAGCTCTTAGAAGATCGAACTAATTCTCTTTCATTACTGATTTCTTTTATAGATTCGATTTCTTCAATATCAAATGAAATTGTTTTTCTAATCCCAACGTTAATCGACAGTCTATCTCCAATCAACTTAATTCGACCTCTACGAACTAAATTGTAATCTCCAATTAAATAGATAATTCCATAGATATGAATCATCCGTAGCATCAGCACGAAAGAATAAGCAAACTGATCCTTGAGCAAATAATGAAATGCAACAAATTCAAGTGCCTGCTCATGAATTAAACTAAAAAGACAAAGAAATACAAACTTTTCTTATGATATGTAAACGATAGTTGTTGTCCATTTTCTTTAATTGCTCCCCACTTAAAAAAAGCATAATAGAATACAGATACATCACCCAAGATAGCCTGAGCACGTTTGTTTAAGGAAATCATCGTTGGAATCACTCCTTCAATCTTGGTTAGATCTGTAATGATGCTTTCTAGTGGATTTTGTCCTACTATTTATGAGTTGAAAAACAACATGCTCCTAAACACTATATCATAACATGGAAAATAATGGGCAATCACAATGGAGTATTAATGGGAATTCACCTGAATGCTCGGTCGTTAGTAGCCCTCAGTGCTTTACTCTCGGGAAATTACCTGAATGCTCGGTCGTTAGTAGCCCTCAGTGCTTTATTCGCGGGAATTCACCTGAATGCTCGGTTCTTAGTAGCCCTCAGTGCTTTATTTGCGGGAAATCACCCAAATCCTCGGTTCTTAGTAGCCCTCAGTGCTTTATTCGCGGGCAGCTCCCCACCGACTAATCACTGCCAAGCGCAAAAAGACGTTGGCACAGGACAACCTCCCTGTACCAACGCCTTTTTGACAGTACCTATTTCAATCTTACCAACCAAATTCATCTTTACAACTCTACTTCGGCAGTGATTGCAGCGCGATTAGCGCAGCTCCGTGAGCAGCTGGAAGAGTAGGCTTCACAACGGTAATCTCAGGGTAAGATGACTTGATAAGATGGCTAAGACGCTCATAAACATAATGAATATGCGTAAAGACACTTCCGTTCGCGACAAGCGTTATGGGTCGGTTCTCGAAATGAAGCGCACGAACGAGCGTGCTTGTCTTCAAGTAAAGCTCACTCGCCGCATCTTCCAAAATCCGCTTGGCCCTTACATCACCTGCTAGATACGCCTCAGAGACGACCTTGGCTAATGCTGCAATTTGCGGCTTCCCTGCAGTCTTGTACACATATTGCAGAAACTGCTCCGGACGCTCTAGACCAATCTCTTTCATAAGCATCGGGAGAAGCAACGTCGGCGCTTCCCGCCCATCCTCGCTACGAACGGCTGCTTTAATGGCATTGATGCCGATGTCATAGCCGCCGCCTTCATCTCCGATCAGGTGTCCCCAACCGCCAGTACGTGCGCGATTGCCTTCCAGGTCTCGGGCAAAGCCGAAAGACCCCGTACCGGATACAAGCGTAATGCCTTCCTGCTTCCCAGTTCCGGCAACTAGAACGGCCTCGGCATCATGGGTAATAGTCAGAATGCCCGTTACTCCGCATTTTCGGAATATGTCGCTGAGAACCTGCTTCTCATATGGACGGTCTACGCCGGCGCTGCCGAGACAGAGCGCTACACAATCAGCAATACTCCGTCCCGAAGCTTCTACCATTTGACTAAGTAGCTCGGTCAGCTCCTGCTCAACCGCCTGTTCGCTCGTCGCATAAATATTAGTCGGCCCACCACGAAGCTCTAGCAATAAATTGCCTTCCAAGTCCATCATATGCAAGAGACTCTTAGTCCCTCCACCATCAATACCAATGACATATTTCACTCGTCTATCCACCTACCTGCTGAGCTCCAACCGAGCCTGGGCAATTGCCTTAGTGACAAATCCATTCGTCTCCTCCAGATAGCGGGAAGCCTCTGATTGGCTTACGCCCGCCTCTATCATCACAATGGCAGTCTTCACATGATTACCTGCTTCAACCAACTTAATCTCAGCTTCCTCAGCTGTTGTGCCAGTTGCCTGCATTAGGATACTATGCGCCCGTTCTCGCAGCTTATAATTGCTCACATTCAGATCGATCATTAAATTCTGATATACCTTGCCTCGCTTAATCATCGCTGCCGTTGTTAGCATATTGAGGACCATCTTCTGCGCGGTCGCCGCCTTTAGACGAGTAGAGCCGGTCAAAACTTCAGGCCCCACTTCAACTTCAATTGCCAAATCCGCGTACTCGCTCAGGATTGAGTTCCGATTACAGGTGACTGCTGCCGTAACCACTCCCAACTGCTTAGCATATTGCAATGCGCCTTTAACATAGGGTGTCCTGCCACTAGCCGCCAACCCGATGAGAATATCTTTTTCTGTTAATTGCTTATTCTGCAAATCAATAGCGGCCTGATGCTCATCGTCCTCGGCCCCTTCTACCGCGGTTATAAACGCACCTTCTCCGCCTGCAATCAATGCAATTACTGTTTCATAATCTACTCCAAAGGTAGGTGGGCATTCCGAAGCATCAAGCACGCCTAATCTACCACTTGTTCCAGCTCCAATATAGATCAGTCTGCCCCCTTGCTCCAATGCCTTCACAATTTCCGCAGTGACAAGCTCTATTACAGGCAAAGCTTGCCGAACCGCTCCTGCAACTTTACCGTCCTCATCGTTCATAATTTCTATAATTTCCTTGATACTTAGTTCACTCAAATCAAGCGTCCGTTCATTACGCTGTTCGGTCACAAGATGCTCCAATGTGTCCACTAAACATTCCTCCTGTTGTCTTCCAATCGTCGCCTTACTTGACCGCACCAGCCGTCATTCCATCCATAAATTGCCTAGATGCAATAATGAACATGACGATCATCGGCAGCGAAGCAAGCGTAAGTCCTGCGAACAACGTACTCCAATCGGAGGCATACTCCCCGAACAAAGACATCATGCCGACCGGAATCGTCTTCTTCAGCTCGCTTTGGATAAAGATCAGCGGGAAGAAGAAATCATTCCATGCTGTTACGAAGTTGATGATCATAACAGTGCCCAGTGCGGGGCGCATCAATGGCAAAATAATACGACGCAAAATCTGCATATCCGTGCACCCATCGATTTTGGCTGCTTCCTCCAGCTCTTTCGGCAGCGTCCTGAAAAATCCTGAAAGGATCATGACTCCCAGAGGTATCCCCATAGCCGAATAGATGGCAATAAGTGACCAAGGTGAGTTCGTTAAGTTGAGATCCCTCATTAATAGGAACATTGGCACAATCCCCAGCTTGATCGGAATCATCATGCCGAGCAGGAAGATAAACATCAGCGCACCGTTCCATTTGAACGAAGTTCGTGCGATGTAATAAGCAGCTAAAGAGCATGAAATCAAAATAATAACGACGCTTATTACAGAGACGAAAACACTATTCCACAAATACGTACCGAAGGGTAGTTGATCGAGCAGCTTCTCATAAGCGGCGAACGACAGCTTTTTCGGTAATGCTAAGGGTTCCTTGAATATCTCAAGCGTTGTCTTAAATGAAGAGGAGACCATAAGAAATACGGGATACAAGCTTAGTATCGCAAACAGATAACCGGTCGTATGCTGAATAATTCGAAATGACAAGCTTGGTCTCATTCCTGATTCACCTTCCTTGTCAGAGCCAAGAAAGCTGCTGAGATAATGGCGATAATCGCAAACATGACAACGGCCAATGCAGAGCCAAGACCGATTGCAACCGAGTCGCTAGAGGAGCCTCCGAATGCTGTACGATAGAAGAATACAGCCATTGTATCTGTTGAATAGTACGGCTCACCCATTGAGCCCTGCATAGCATATATCAGCTCGAACGCTTCAAAGGATTGAATAAAGGTCAGCACCGTAACCATAATAATCGGCTGAATCATCAAAGGAAGAATAATGGTTCGAATCATTCTGAATCCTCTAACTCCGTCTAGACGGGATGCTTCCACAACCTCTGTCGGAATCGACTGCAGTCCCGCCAAGAATATTAGCAGAGAAAGCCCCACACCGAACCAGCTGTTAACAAGAATGATTGAGATTAATGCAGTGCTCGGATCGCCTAACCAAGGCATCGTCCATGAGTCCAAGCCCAATTTATCAAGCAGAACGTTAATTGTTCCATATGTCGGATTTAAGATTAGCTTCCATAAGAACCCAACTACAATGACGGACAACAGTCTAGGTAGAAAATAAGCCACTTTAAGAAATCCGGATCCCTTAATTTTCTGGAACACAAGATAGGCGAGTAGAAATGCAATTCCGTTCTGTACAACCATTTGAACGACAAAATAAATCACATTATGTTCAAGTGCATTCCAGAACATCGTATTAAACGGCTCAAGCGTGAATAAGTTTTTAAAGTTCTGGAAGCCGATAAATTCAAGCTTCTTAATGCCTTTCCAGTCATACAAGCTATACGAGAATGCTGCACAGATCGGATAGATGATGAACAGCAAATAGATGGCGAGGGCTGGAATTGGAAACAAATGAATGGACCATCTGTTTCGTTGGAGACGTTTTGGTTTGTCGGCCATTGAAAGCTTACACCTCGCTCACATGAATAGAACACAATAGCCCCGGAAGTTCAAAGCGCGCGCTAGCGGACCAACAGTCCCACTCGTCGAGACTTTTACTCCCGGGGCTTGCTATTAATTAATTATTAGATTATGACTTAAGGCTTGAACCAAGTATCAACATTCTTCTGAAGCTCTTCCGCTACTTTCTTTGCATCCATATTATTCAAATATAAGGCTTGCATTGAATTCTCAAGTGTCACCTTAGTTGTTGGATTGCCACTATTGAAATTCGTAACCATTAGATATGGCGTGGACGCTGTGTTCGCCAGCTCAGCGAATTGAGCAATAACCGGATCAGTAGCCGTTACGCCAGGAATCGGGCTGACGCGTTTCATTTCATTAGCAAACAGATTGCCGAATTCTTTGCTCGTTGCGAATTCCAAGAATTTCTTAGCTTCTTCTTTATGTTTCGATGCTGCGTTAACTGCATAAGAGCCATCCACATAAGTCGATACAGTCGGTGAAGCACCAGCAACCTTCGAAGGAATCGGGAACACGCCTAGCTCTAACGCAGGATTCATCGTTTGGATTACACCTACATCGAAATCACCCAGAACATACATCGCAGCTTGCTCTGTTGCGAAGAACGTTCTCATATCCTCGTAGCCAATACCTGTAAATTTGTCCGGGAAGTACGGGACCAAATCTTTCATCAGCTGCAGGGATTGTACATATTCCTCATCTGTAAACTTCTTCTCGCCTTTGAGAAGCTTGTCAACGAATTCATTACCGCCGTAACCAGCAGGACCGATTGCGCCTTGTGTCATCGACAGAATCCAGCCATCCTTAGCACCGAAGCCGAACGGAATGATCTTGTTATCTTTCAATGATTGAGAAACCTTCAGAAGCTCATCCCAAGTTTTAGGCACTTCCAGATTGTTATCCTTGAAAATTTTCTTATTGTACATAATCCCTACTGTGTTGAGCGCCATTGGTACGCCATAGACGTTGCCATCTTTGCCTGTAGATGCCGCCATTACATCAGCCGGGAACACTTCCAAACCTGGCAGACCGTTAATTGGCTCAATGAACCCGGAATCTCCCAGTCCAATCCCTGCTGCATATGGACGCAGGTGAATGATGTCAGGACCCTCGCCCGTTTGAAGAGCTGTATTTAGAACGGTGTTGTACTCTGTGCTTTTTGTAGGTGAAAAGTCAATTTCAATGTTTGGATACTGCTTGTTGAATTCCGCAAATACTTTCTCATAGACCGCTTTGTCATCTGTTCTCCAACTGCCCATGGTCAGCTTTACTTTCTCACCAGAACCATTAGATGCGGAAGATGATGCAGACGGTGTCGCCGAATTACTAGGTGATGATTCATTTGCCTTGTTATTGCTGCCACAACCAGATACAACGAGCGATGTTGAGAGTAAAACAACTGTTCCTAAGCTGTAAACACGTTTCATTTTCATATTTCCTCCCTTGTTGTGCAGTGCTTATCTATTAATGAGGTCATTACGGCATCATGAAAAATGGATCTGAGTTGCTTAATCTCGCTGTCCCTGCCGTAATGAACCGCATTGGTAAGTAATACAACCGACAGTTCCCTTATGGGATCAATCCATAGGCTGGTTCCGGTAAAACCCGTGTGACCGAAGCTACCAATCGGCCAAAGGGGACCGCAAGCGAGGTCCGCTTGTTTACCGTCTTGTATTTGCCATCCGAGTCCTCTTCCTTCAATCGATGCTTGAGTACAACCATCTACCGACTTCCGGGTTAAGAGAGAAAGGCTTTCGGGGTAGAGCCAAATTTGAGCGTAACGCGATAAATCATCAGCTGTGGAGAACAGCCCAGCACTGCCGGATACGCCACCAAGTCGATAACAGGTTTCGTCATGGACTTCGCCTAAGAGGTAACCTTTCCCATCCCATTCCGTTGGAGCGATTCTATTCATCCAGCTCGGCGGAGGATTGAAACAACTATCCTCCATTCCTAATTGTTTGAATATTCTGTCTTTAATGAAGACATCCAAGCTTAGCCCAGAAACACGAGATACGATCCACCCAATCAGAATCATACCTAGGTCGCTATAAATCATACGTTCGCCGGGCTCAAATGCAAGCTCTTGTGATAAAATTTCCTGTCGGACATCTCTCCTCGTATATCGCTCACGATAACCTGGAAGGGAAGCAGGTAAACCAGATACATGCCTAAGGCAATGTTCAATAGTCACCTTGGGATGACGAAACTCCGGAATAAACTTCTGAACGGGATCGCTAAGCGAGAGCTTCGACGACTGAGCAAGTATTAGGATGGATGGAAGTGTGGCAACTACCTTCGTTAACGATGCAACATCATATACCGTCGATAAGTTAGCGCTTCCAAAAGCAGCCTGAAATATTTGCTCGCCCTTCATACGAATATCCACAACTGCACCGGGGACCCTTCGGTCCTCTACCCAATTGCACAGCATTTGAATCAGCTTATCCATTGCGCTTCGAACGACTCACGGCAATTCTTGTTCTCTCTAATAATTGAACCGTCTCGTCATATTTCAATTGCGCAATTCCTACATACAAAATATCAATAACATTTAACTGTGTAATACGTGAAGCCATCGCCCCGCTACGAATGCTTTTCTCCAAGGAGCTGGTGAACAGTCGAATATCCGCTAACTCCGACACCGGATTGTTCCCGAACTTAGTGAGGGAAATAATTGTGGCTCCGTTTTGCTTCGCAATCGAGAGTGAACCGATTATATCTTCCGTTTGTCCGGAGTAAGAAATACCAAACGCCACATCTCCTGCCTTCAGGTTCGCTGCCAACGTTGCTTGCGAGTTGAAATCATACGCTGCCTCGCACCAACGATCAATGCGGGTAAGCTTTTGCATGAAATCCTCTGCAATGACACCCGATGCACCAATACCAAAAATGCAAATTTTTCTTGTCGAGCCGATTACATCAATAGCGCGCTCCACATCTTGTTCCGACAATACCGACAACGTATCCTGTATGGACTGGATATTATTGTGGGATATCGAGTTAATCAAGGCCGATACTGAACTGTTTACTTGAATTTCCTGATAACTGTCCGTATCCATGGATGCTTGTGCAGTTTGTGCCAGGTCGGCAACAATCCGCATTTTCAAATCTTGAAAACCTTTGAAATGCAGGGAACGCGATAGTCGGACAATAGTCGCCTCGCTGACACCCGTCAGCTCCGCAAGCTTCTGTACAGACATCTTCACGATTTGTTCTGGATGCTCCAGAATGAAATCGGCTACCGTTCGTTCTTGTGGTTTTAACGTGTGATACGTTTCTTTAATACTAACAAGTCCACCCTGCAAATCGTTCCCCGCCTTTAATGATCAAGCATTTTGAAAAGCTTAAGTGTTGTTTACGGCAAACACTTATACATTCATAATAATTTATTGTTTCACAATAATCAACATATTTATAAAATAATATTTCACGAAGCACTCAATCTAGACAATCAACATACTTCTTTATTAGTTTAACACCACTCTATTGGGTTTATTAATCTCACCAATGTGATAAACTTTTGGGTAGCTTCTTTTTATATCATTCTTGTTTTATTACGCAGTTAGAAAGGAGACTCCCTATGAATTATAAAGCTATTATTTTCGACTTAGACAATACTTTGTTAAATTACTCGGCGAGTGAATTGAAGTCGATGCAACAAACGGTGCAAACGCACGGTCTAATTCATCATGAGTCGTTTACTTGGGATAGCTTTTGGATTCATTACAGTAAAATCAACATGTATTATTGGAACGAAAGAAACAAGTCCGGCCACAATATTTATCAGATATTGGAGCTGTCCTTTCAGGACACGCTTAAAGAGCTTAGGCTGGACCATTCCGACTCTAAACTACTGGCTAATTTGTACTGGGATACTTTCTGTAACGCATGTGACTTTGAAGAGCATGCGACGGATATATTGTCTCATTTGCACGGTAAATACAACCTAGCGATTATATCCAACGGAATCGGGCAAGCCCAAAGATGCAGGCTCGCCGTAGGAAAAATAGAGCATTACTTTGATGCTTTGGTTATTTCCGATGAAGTCGGGTACTGGAAACCGGATAAGGAGATATTTGCAGAAGCTCTAAAAAGATTGAACATCCATCATTCAGAGGCACTATTTGTAGGGGATTCATTAAATGACGATTACTTTGGAGCATTAAACGCTGGTATAGACTTCTGTTATTACAATCGAATGAGCAATCCTATTGATACTAGTATTCGTCCAAAATTTATGATCGATAGCTTAAACAAAATCAGCGACTTTTTAGCTTCTCAATAGGTATCATAATTACAAATTCAGGATCCTTAGTGTACGGATCTTGGTGCAACGGATATTCTTCCAAATGAGTAAGATCGCCTTTACTCAACTCAAAGCCCCTACCCTCAATCCAATTATAAATATCTTTATACGATGCATCTATATTCTGATCCCCCTTATGCTCACAACTCGCATAGATCAGCTTGGGAACAGTAATCGCGGTCATACCTTCTGGGATGTTCTCTACTTGCTCGACCTCAACTGCTGCAAAGTGAGTAAATCCACCTTCAGTTATGTGATAGGATAAACCTAACAAGGTTTTCGGATGAATAATGTGGCTAATCTCTTTTAATCGATTAAGCATTTCAGCTTGAACGACCCGAATGCCACCCGCTCCTGCTTCCGCAAATGTCCCTACCCATTTTAAACCAATAGCGTTGAAAGACTCTTTCTCAATCAATACCGATTCATTTCTTTGCATGATGAGTCAGCCTCCTAATTTGAGTACATTTCTAAAGTTACCGCTATTGGATTTGGTCATCACCGTTGCAAGTCAATTGTCTCACTGCGTCTTGAGTTCCTCTATCAAATCCATAGCGAGTTAGGTCATATTTGTCTAGCTTATTTATATCGTCAATGGCGAATCCTTTTATCCCCGTTGCATTAAACTTACCGTTTTCTTCTGACAAACTCACCCCAGAACTCCATAAGTACCCATCCGGTCTGACCAACCATGTAGAAACCACTTCTTCATACTCATAGAAGTTTTCCAAATATGCAGTTGTTCCCGACCATATCTCCCCTTCTTCGCCTCTGAGTAAATCATTGCACACGTTCTTTAAATGGTTCTCCGCAGCAGCTATCATCTTATCCTTACGTGCCGATGCTCCATAATTCGGTTTGTGCGGCTCCTGGACCTTCAGCTCGAACGTCCCAGCTACCTCGTAATTCCCTTCTGGCCATAAACCGGTATCCTCTTTGCTAACTTGGTTGTCACTGTAGACAATGCCATTACTTGTTTTGAATTCGGTTAACCACCAATCACCTATGCTTGTTTGAGCATACACCCGCTTTTCCCCAGAGCTACTCTCATAGACACGAACCTCCACACCAATTGTCTTTCCGATATAGGGATCAAAGCTCTTGGGAGAAGCATTAAGCTCAACTTTCGAAGGGTAAAGCCATAGACGATAATTGATATACTCCTCCATAGCGTTTTTAATATTGGCTAACGTATAGGGGGCAGGCAGTTTTTCTTCCAGAACAGCTGTTACTGAGGCTTGGGTCGCTTGGATATTCTCCACGGCATTCGTGATTGTACTCGTGGATTCAGCTTTACCGGAGTTGTCAGAGCAAGAGCTTATTAGTAAAGTTAGCCCGGCGGCCAACACAATTAGTGGAATTGCTTTTTTCATCGGAATCCTCCGCATACAAAGTGTGATTCTTACTTATTCGACATTTACTGGTTGGAAATCCTTCCCGTTCTCTAATTAAGCAATGCCACATAAAAAAATGGTGCTGCCGGAGTAGTTAAAACCTCAGCACCACCATTTTCTTAGAAAAGCGTCTTCCAAACTATTGATCGGTTGTACATACTTACATTAAATAATTCGTTTAAGACCATCATTCAAAATATCAAGAAGAGAGAGGTCCTCTTTCTTATTCTTACTTGCATTATTAAAAACAATCTCATGCTCAGCAGTTCGCTTAAACTCTAAAAATAAGGTCTGAGCTTCAGCTAACGAATGACCTGTGGAGGAACGATCAGGATTGTCATTAGACTTAAGGTGATTTATGAAATTCGTGACCTTGGCAACGTTAAGAGCAACTGCTTCCTCCGGCAGATGACTAAGCTCTCTTTTTATCTCTTTGAAGAAAGCCTTCGTATCCTCAAATATTTTGAATCCAATATTATTAAGTCCACAAAGCTGGGAGAAGCTATTGATCGTCTTCTCAAAGTTCCTCTCATCCCCCACTGCCTTCGAGGAGTCCTGTGCATAATAAATAGGAGTGTGAACAACCTCCTGCAAAATCAAATACAGTTGAACTCGACCAATCACTGTTCCGATATGCTTATGAATTAAATCGTGAATAGAATAGCTTCTCAATTCGGAATTTAATGAAGATATATGATGTGCATCCCAGTTGTCTTTCCAAGCTACCTTATGTCTAATCCGCTCGTCCGCCTTTGATGTAGCATGGTCCTTATGCAATTTGTTGATTGAATTGAAAAACCCACTTTTTTGCGAGATCTCCAACTGCTTCGTAGTAAGAGCTTCTAATTCCTGTCTCTCGTCCTCAATGTCTAGCTCCACTCGCCGAGAAATAAATTTTTGAATTAAAGCGTATCCTTCTTCATTGAGCTTAAAAGCTTCTAATAGCTGCATGTTAATCCACCTCTGAATTTTATATCTTATATATCGAAACTTTGATAATAATATATGAGTTCAATCTTCAATAAATTGTAGCGCACATCTGGTATGATGAACAGCGAGATCTTTTGCAAATTGTTGATCCGGATATCCTCTATGAAGAAGCTTCAAACCACCCGAAGTTAAAGAGATATGATGATGGAAGCGATAAAACAACATCCTGTCAGGATCAAGATTATCATTTTTTAGATATCTGTAGAAATCCCCAAATCGAAACTCCAAGAAACTATGCTCATGCTCGATATCGTAGAACTCAGCCCCTTCAATATCGATTAAATAGGGTTCCAAATCATCGGTAACCAGTACATGGTCAGGACCAAGCTCTCCATGTATGAATCCATAGCGACTTCTAGGTTCAATTCTAGATTCAAGCTCATACAATTTATCAAGCAGCCTGCTTTGATTTGTTCGGATGCTGTCGATATGCTGGGAGGCATAAGCTAGCTGCATATTTGCATTTTCCATTTGTAAAAGATAACATTCCCCCGCGTTACTCCCACCATGATCTGGTTTTCCATAGAAATGTGTTTCGTTGCCATGCATTCTAGTAATCATATCTCCCAGCCGCTGAAACACTTGATCTTGAACTCGTAAATCCGAATGCTGGAAATAAACTTCAGCTTTATGTCCAGATACATATTCAACGAGAGCATAATCGAAAGAGTAACACTTCCTCTCCTTATTCAGATCATGACAAGCCGGGGTTCTAATACCCTGAGCAGTTAAATATCTGTTGTTTATTTCGAATAAATGGCTCCCATAGGATTGTGCGTTAATATTCTCGTTAGCTATTTCCTCTTGAAAATAATTCATGGTAAGATCCCACACGTAAAGAACACAGGAAAATCCATTGCTACAGTCTATTTTGTAAACCACCTTTTGTGCACCACCATGCATTCTCGTTACATTTGCAATTAAATAACTGTTGCCAAAAACCTTTCCGATATACTCCTGTAGATCAGCTGGATCGAGGTGATAAGAGAATTCCACGGAAACATCACTCCATTTCTAATTTTACTGGCAGCTCAACTGTATTATAAATTTTGGTAAAAATGTAGACTGTTTCTTTCCGTTCTGTTATGATGTTGAATAAGGTCTTGAAAAAAATAGTCGTACAAAAAAACGTGTGCAGCCACCTTAAGGTCGGCTGCACACGTTTTTTTCGAATGATTAGATGAGGTTAACTTTTAATTAGTATGAATAGGTTTAAATAACATGGATAACCTGCAGTCAATGATAGAACGCACCCCCGATTGCCTATATAATGGGACTATCTCCCACTATACACAGCAGATAGGTGAAGCCGGTGAATTTACGTTCCTTCTACTATAAGTACTTTAAGACTCGCTATTTCAACAAGCTATTTTTAGTGTACATGTGCATTACGGCATCCGTCTTCCTGTTACTGTGCAACTTTGTCATTCGTAACGTTAATGAAATGCTCATAGACAAGGAAATCAAATTCAGCGATATCGTATTACTTAACATGAACGACTATATAAACTCTCAGGTTAAGATGATCAAAGTCATTTTGCAGCAAACCTATCTGGATACCTATGCACGGGAAGACGTATTTTATTTTCTAGAAAATGAAATGGACAGTCTTACTTATCTAGAGAAAAAACCGGTATTTGACAACTACTTTTTCTCACAATTTTCAAGATCAGAAGATATCGTTAATCTTTATGTGCATAAAAATCTGGACAATCAGATATACCAATATTCCAAAGCGGTAACGTCAGAAAATTTCCCCTACGAGCATTATAAGTATCCCGAAATGCTTATTCCTAAAGACAGCAAAGGCTCCAATGTAATTATCCACCCCGCTTATTCTCCCTACTATTACAATTCAGAGCAGGGAGGTCTAGCCTATGCGCTGTCTATCCCGATCAAGCGTAGAGGCTCGAGTGAAAACATTGGTACGTTAATAGCCGATCTTGATCCTCGGGGATTCGGAAACATCCTCTCCAGGCTGGATAAAGAAATGTCCGGTAATATAATCGTATTGCTAAACAAAGACGAAGTCATCTATGATTCTTCCGGTCAATACTTTAAGCAGCAGTACCCATACTCTTCATTGCTGGACAGCAAATCAGCCTCCATCAATGGTCACGACAGCATTATTAACAAGATTGCCTCTACCATTCCCGGTATCACGATCGCATACGTAATTCCCAAATCATCCGTACTTCAGAAGACAGAAGGAATCCGCACTACGATCTATTTCCTGACTTTTCTGTCTATCCTCGTATGCATGATCCTTATGCTTATCGGCTCTAATACCTTCTCGCGGAAGGTTAGAATCGTCGTCGATGCAATGAAGCTAAACCGTAACGGTAACTTGGATCGAAGAATTCCGGTTAAGGAGGCTCGAGACGAGATCGATCAAATCGCGCTTAGCTTCAACAAAATGAGCGATGAATTAACGAACTACATCGAGCAGGTTTACTTGTCAGAAATAGAACGCAAGGATTCACAGCTTCAGCAGAAAAATCTGGAACTCAAACAAAAGAGTGTCGAGTTTGCGGCGCTGCAGGCAAGAATCAATCCCCATTTTCTTTACAATACGCTTGAGGTTATTCGGATGAGGGCTCTTTCCGCTAAGGAACAATCCATCGCTGACATGATTTATATTTTATCAGACCTGTTCCGAAGCAGCATGAGTAGCAAATATTCTGCTTCCTTAGAGGAAGAACTGAGTCACGCTGAAGCATATATGAATTTGTTCAGAATTAGGTACAATGACAGAATTGAATACGAGGTTGATATACCGGATGAGCTGCTACTCAACGGTATGATTAAACATATCCTCCAGCCACTTCTGGAAAATTATACGATTCACGGCTATAAGCAAGGCTCTTCGGACAATCGACTGCGTATTACGGGCTATATAGAAAATGCAAATGTCATTCTGCAAATTGAAGACAACGGAAAAGGCATCCCTCCAGATAAATTGGAGGTATTAAAAGCTCGCCTAGAAACCGCTTATTCAAGCGGCGATGGGAGTATTGGACTAACAAATGTAAACGGTCGACTAAAAATCGCATTCGGTGAACAGTATGGGCTGAAGCTCACCAGCCAAGTGGGTCAAGGTACATGTGTTACGATTCGTTTCCCCCAAATGACCCAGAAGGAGCTCAAAGATTATGTTGAAAGTATTAATCGTCGATGACGAGCCGATCATACTCGAAGGACTTACGAACATTGTGAACTGGAATGAGCTGGGATTGGAAATCGCTGGTTGCTGCGTAAACGGTGCCGAAGCAGTGACACTGCTCGAAAAAATAAATATCGATATCGTCATAACCGATATCAAAATGCCAGAGATGAACGGAATCGATCTCATCCGACACATCAAGCAACAGAATTGGAATACCCGATGCATCGTACTCAGCAGCTATGATGATTTCCAATATGTAAAAGAAGCAGCTCTGCTAAGCATTGAAAATTATTTACTCAAGCCAGTATCCACTCTTGAATTAATTGCTACTTTGGAGAATTTAACTAAGAAAATTGAAAGCGAGCAGTTCACTAGAATCGAACGGCAGCAGGAGAAGAATATTCTGAGAACAAATGTCGTCTATCGATGGATGACCGACGACATTGACAAGAAAGAGCTTGAAACACGTGCATCATTGCTTGATATCCAACTACACCAGGATAGCTTCCTCGTTGCGATGATAAAAATCGCTTATGATGATAAAAAAATAGCTCAGTATAAAATCAAAGACAAGAAGCTCCTCCGTTTTGCGGCAAACAATATTTGCAATGAGCTTGTGTCACAACACGCTGACGGGATGTCCATTATCGATATGAACGGGGATATCGCGATAATCATATATCAAGAAACCGGGCTATTAAACATTCAGAATGTGCACGAGGTGTTGGAAAAATGCATCGAGCATATCCATACATTGCTCGATATCGACGTGTTCGTAACAGTCGGATCCATACAGAGAAGCTATAGGCAGGTACCTCTTAGTTATACTCAAGCCAAAAACATTCAGAAGCTACAGCTCATCTACAGCTATAATCATATTGTTCATTATGAAGATGCTGCACCATTCATGGAGCAGGACATCACGATGCCCCGTCTGGACTATGACAAGCTACGCGTAATTTTATCCGCGAAGGATAAGACCGCGATACAGCCCTACTTCGAGGAAGTATCTTCCCAGCTGCGGGATAGGCGGCATTTTGCTCCGGAATATATTACGAATGCTGTTTTGGGACTGACTCTTCATATTGAAGCCGTGGTGGAGGAAATATCGCCTAAGTCTAATGATTTTTTCAAGGACACACGGGATATCTTCCAAGGAGTTTACCGACTGGACACGATTGAAGAGATGATCACCTCCCTACAGGAAATAGCATATAGCGCAATAGACTATTTCATGAAGTACGAGGAGCAGATCAGCCCAATTATCCGCCTTGTACTGACTTATATCGAGAAGCATTATGCAGATAATATTGATCTCAAACAGATTGCTCAGGAATACAAGATGACTCCTCTGTATTTAGGGCAATGCTTTAAGAAAGATGTCGGAGAGCCTTTCACTCAGTACGTCAACAAGATTCGCATCGACAAGGCCAAAGAACTTCTTCGTAACACAAGTTTGAAGACGAATGAAATCGCAGAGAAGGTTGGTTATATAAACGTTAATTATTTTCCAACGATTTTTCGTAAGCTGGTGGGGGTGACACCTTCCATATACCAGAAGAAAACCCAATGACCGTCAGTACCTGGCAAGGAACCATTGGCAAATTAAATACTAGCTTTAATTGCAAAAAGGTTGGGCAGATATACAACTCTGGCCCAACCTTTTTTGCAATTTACTTCATGAACGGCTCGCCTTTTTCTTTAGCTTCCTTAAAAGCGGTCTGATACCAATTGAACGAGGTATCGTAATCCATTGCTCTCACTTTTGAAATAATTTCTTCTTTCATTGCATTATACTTAGCTTCATCCTTAGTTAATATCATCTTAGCCAATGCAGACTGGACATAGTTGATGATTTTGTCGTCGATCCTTTTAATATCATCCGGAGCGATTGGCATGAATGGAGCAATATAGGAATAGTTGTCGAAATACGGTTTCTGATCAGGAGGCAAAATGTCCACAGGAAGCTCAACCTTATAGTGCTCGGTCATTGCTTTGTCCACGGGAATAAGTGATTCTAGCAAAGCCTCTCTACTCTGAATAAGAAGGGTTTCGTTAGTATTGGGATTAATAAACTCTTTGTTCAATCCTATAATGTTATTATATTTCCCCGCACCGCTTGTAAGCACGTAATTAGGATCCGCCTTCATCCCTTCAAGGAAGGCCGCACTCTGCTTCCTCTTACCGCCTTCTTCCGTCCAATCGACACCCTTGATTCCATTGTATAATGTCTCAGCGTTTTCTACTGTATAGAAATAGTTAATGAGTTCAACAGCTCTTTCAGGAGATTTAGCGTTTTTACTAACTGCCCAGTAGCGGTTACTACCGAAGGGACCTACATTTGAATAAATATTTTTACCCCCGGTCACAGGAACTGGAACAGGAGTGTACCCTTTATCCGGCATTCCTGCTTTGTTAAGCAGAGCGTTTGAGTCGCGTAACTGCCAGCTTGCAATAGCCGCTAGCACACGGTTGGATGAGCCCTTCTGAATAGCTGTATCGTATTTTTGTGTAAGTGCATCAGGATCCAGTAGCCCCATCTTATAAGCCTTGTTCCAGAAATCAACGCCTAACCACATCGAACTACGCTCTGCAGTTAGCATGCTTTCCATTTCTGCCGTGGCATGATCGACCTGATACAATCCGTTTGCGAAATAATCCTTGCCCTCCATGAACGATGGGAACATTGCGATTCCCCAGATATCCCAGTCAAACCATTGTGAGAAGCCGTAGAACTTCTGACCACTTTCATTCGTTGGGTGCTTATCCAGCATTGCTTTAACTGCATTCAAGAAATCATCGTAGCCCTTCAACTCAGGTGCACCGATATCTTGGTAGTAGTCCCATCTGAGGAAAGGACCTACGATTGCTTTATTTTCAATTTTTGGACTTGGCTTGTTAACAATACTTGAAGGAATGAAATAGAGCTTGCCTGTGCCATTGCTTTGGTACTTTTTCGAATATTCAATAGCATCGGCTGCATTCTTCAATATGTCCGGAGCGTATTGAGCCAGATAGGGCTCCAGATCGACCAAGTTGTCTCCTTCAATTAATTGCTTCACATATTGCGTCGTATTCTCAGGTATGATGACATCAGACAAATCCCCACTTGCCAGCATGGCCTGAAACTTCTCATCGGTAGGATGACTTTCTACATCAATTTTGACTTTGGTCTTCTCATAAATATCCTTAGCGACAGGATCCTGCTGCACGCCTGATGGAAAGTTTTGCGCGAAGGTTACAGGCCAAACGGTAATCGTAATGTCCTCCTTAGAAGGCTCTGCACTCTCCGTTGGCTGTGAGCTTACTTCATTACCAGAACTAGTAGGAGACGGAGCTGCGTTTTCCTTATTGTTCGAGCTACATCCGACTACTGTAAATACCATAACCAGAACTAAAGCGAGGGGAAACAGATTTCTAAACCGACCTTTTTTCATTTGTTGGACCTCCTAAAATTTTATCTTATTGAAAGCGGTTGCAATTGTAAAGCATTATGCCTCTCATTGACAACCATCATATAAGCTTTCTTCGTTAATGAAGCAGCACCAGCTACTTAAGCTTCGAAGGCTCCCCATCATTCTCGTAGGGTTAGCCTTTAACAGCTCCCAGCATAATACCTTTGACGAAATATTTTTGTAACCAAGGATAGACGCAGATGATTGGAATCGAGACAACCATTGTAATCGTTGTTTTGATGGTGAAAGGAGTTAAAGTACGATTTGCATTCGCCAATTCCTGTAATCCGTTTTGATTTTGTGCAAGCTGCTGGGCGATAGTCTCAGATTCTCTCAGGAAGTTAAGAAGAACCAACTGGATCGTCTGCAAATTCCTATCACTTACAAGGAAAAAGTTATCCTGCCAGGAATTCCAATGTCCTACGGCACTAAATACTGCTACCGCGGCTACAATTGGCGTCGATATAGGCATAATAATTTTTAGAAAAATCGTAAAATAGCCTGCTCCATCGACCAGTGCCGATTCCTCAATAGCTGCTGATATTTGCTCGAAATATGTTTTTATCAAAATAAGAAAGAATGGACCAATTAAACCTGGCAGTATGTAGAGCAGAAAGCTATCCTTGAGGCCCAGCATCTTCATTGTAATAAACCAAGGAATAAGACCCGCATTCAAATACATGGAGATGACAACCGCTCTGTACATAAATTTACGGCCAAATGTACGTTGCTTGGTGAGCCCGTATGCAAACATTGAAGTAAACAAGAGAGTTAGCACAGTACCGATAATCGCCCGGAAGCCCGATATGAAAAAAGCTCTGCCGATGCCGTCTATTTTTAGAATTTGAGCATAATTGTTGAACGTTAGCTCGATAGGCCAGAAGGTAACAAGCCCTTTCGAGGCTTCCTGCGGGTCACTTAAAGAGACGATTAACAGGTAATAAAATGGATAAATACAGACAACCGTAAAAACAGTAAAAACTAAGTAGTTTAAAGTTTGGAACGTAACTTCCCTTGCATTAAGCTTCACGACTAAATTCCTCCCTCCGTCATATGATGGACGTTCCCCGCAGCCGCTTCGAGATCAGATTAGCTACAAACAGTAGAACTACACTAATTAGGGTCTTGGTCATACCAAGTGCAGTAGACAGTGGAAAATCACCCTGTGCGATACCGATCCGGTACACATATGTATCCAATACTTGAATTTTGTCCTGAACGAGCGGGTTGGTGAACAAATAGTATTGCTCAAACCCGTTGGACAGAATGCCGCCAATTGCAAGAATAAGTAGCGTGAAATAAGTTGGATACATTCCCGGCAGCGTAATGTGGACAATCTTATGAAATCTTGCCGCACCGTCGACGCTCGCAGCATCATATAGTTCTTGGTCTATACCCGCGATCGCTGCCAAATAAATAATCGCGCTAAACCCGAGTCCCTTCCACAAGCCTAGTAAGGTGTGAAATGGCCAGACCAGTGAGGAGTTCCCTAAAATCTCCAGCGGTTTATCGATGAATTTCAAGTCGAGTAGAATTTGATTAAGAAAGCCTTCTCCTGTGGAGAAGAAAGTAAACGCAATAGAGAAGACGAGAATCCAACTGATAAAGTATGGAAACGTAGTTGTCGTCTGAATGAATTTCTGCACCGCCTTGCTACGCATTTCCGACAAGAAGATAGCGAACAAAGCTGGCAGGGGCGAGCAAAGAATGCCTAGCATGCTGAGGGCTAGCGTATTCCTGAGTACGGGAATCAGATCAGGCTCTCCCAGAGCAAGCTTGAAATATTTCAAACCTACGAAATTTGTCTTAAAAATATCCAGACCTGGCTTGTAATCGTAGAATGCCATAATCCAACCACTCAAGGGTAAGTAAGCGAATACCGCCATTAGGATAAAACAAGGCACTGTCATCATAAAGAGTGTTTTTCTGCTAGTCCAATTGAATTTCCAGTATGATAATTTGGGATTGTGAGGCTTAAGTAGAGGGCCTGTACCGGTTCTCAACTGCTTCCCCTCCTTTCATGTTATGTACTCGAATGATGTCTCCTTATCATCATAGATTCCATACCGCAGTTCTTAAAGTTTAAATAGAACGGATGTTTTTAAATAGCATGGACTGTTGCTTGAAAGGCATTACAAATCTATTTGAGTGTATGTTAGGATGTTTTTCATGGATGATAGCGCTTCCATATAAACTTTAAGTAGAAAGGTAGGTATTAATGAAATGGTACAAGCAATGAAGTTAAGAAAAGCTGGAGGGGTCCTGCTGATTGTCTTTGCAGCCTGGTGCATCCTGACGCTTCTTCCCAGCAATGCTCATGCGGCTGATTATACGGTCAAGCAGTGGCAAACGGTCGAGATTACGCTTGAAAGCTCCAAAACGTATGCGGATCCTTTTAACAATGTGGACGTGACCGCAACATTTACCGGGCCGGGAGGCTTAACGATAACTCGCCCCGCTTTCTGGAATGGAGGCGCGGTTTGGAAAATCCGCTTTGCACCCACGGCTATGGGTGCTTGGACAATGACTACTAATGCCTCTGATACTACTGATACAGGATTACATAATATCTCGAAAACAGTAGAGGCAGGAGAGTACACAGGAACTCTAGCTATCTATAAACATGGTTTTCTTAAGGTGGGGAACACGGGGCGATACTTGACGTATGCTGATGGAACGCCATTCTTTTACCTAGGCGACACACACTGGATCATGCCTCATGAGCGGTTCTCAACATCTAATGTTCCCGGGATAGCTTCCCAGTTCAAATATACGGTCGACAAGAGGGTTACTCAGGGCTTTACTGTTTATCAGTCGGAGCCAATCTGGGCACCTCATGGTGGAGGTACTCATACCGGTTTGGACGAAGAGGCTATAGCTGTTCTGAACGATGGATTCACAAGCGCCGATCTGGCAGGCTTTGAGAATCTTGACCGCAAATTCAAATATATAGCTGATCAGGGCCTAGTCCATGCCAACGCCCAGGTAGCTTGGGCACTGGATCCTAAGTATTTTCCCGATGTTTACACGGATGCATATATGGCTCGAATCGCTAAATATTGGGTTGCACGGTATGGTTCCTATCCGGCAATCTGGACCATTGCCCAAGAAATCGACGCCAACATGTATGGGAATTATACTTCTGCGACAATGAGCAAATGGTATGCTGTTGGACAAAGCCTGTCGGATAACGATGCGTACCACCATCCAATCATGCCTCACATGGAGAACGTCATTTATACAACGGCTGCCAACTCCTCCTGGGCGAGTAAGAGCTATCACGATGGCTGGGCTGTTCAAGCAGGCGATTTAACGGATATGAATATCGGGAAAGGCTTTTGGAATCATTCGAGTGCTAAGCCTTCAGTATTGTATGAATCCATGTACGACCAGTTTTGGACCGATTCAAGAGGGGCATTGGGTGCTGCCTATCAGGCCTTTCAATCTGGGATGTACGGATACGGATACGGCGTTGCCGGCGTATGGAACGATGCATATTCAAAGCCTGGAGCTGCTTACGACTTCGGCACGGGTTATGAACTGCCGGCACGCTACCTTTGGTGGTATGACGGAGCTAATGCAGTAACCGGAGATCAACTGTTGTATTTCAACACATTCTATACTTCCTTGGAATGGTGGAAGCTTATCCCCAGGTTTGACAGCAGCAGCTGGTCCAGCTTTAATAGTACGTCTAAATCACTGCTGTCATCCGATGGCAGCAATACTTATGTTGTCTTTTCCTTCAACAACAGTACGGCTACCGGTTCTTTGAAACAAATGGATAACAGCTGGCGATACAAAGCACGTTGGTTTAACCCCCGCTCAGGTGAATATACAACCATAAGTAATACCATCCAACCTTCCTCCGGCCAATGGGTCATTCCTAATAAACCGGATACATCAGACTGGGTGCTGCTCGTTGAGAAAAGCGCGGAATCAGTCTCCACCACAGCTATGCCGAATGCAAATTCAGTTGGTGGTCTTTACAACGATTCCGTCTCAGTCACATTATCAACGCCGACCTCCGGAGCAACGATACGATATACAACGGATGGCTCGACTCCGACAGAATCGAGTCCTCTTTATTCCGGACCGGTAACGATTTCTGGCGGTACCAAGACGCTGAAGGCAGTTGCATTTAAGAGCGGTCTTGCGAATAGTCCAATCATGAGTGAGATTTACAAGGCTAGTAGCAATTTGGCACTATCCAAAACGTATGCTAGCTCGTCTTCTTGGGATGTTAACCAGACAGCAGAGAAAGCATTCGATTCCAACTTATTTACAAATTGGCAGGCCTGCTATAGCTGCTGGAGCGGCCAATGGCTTGAGGTAAACTTAGGTTCGAACAAAACGTTCAACAAAGTTGTGCTATCCGAATACGGCAACCGCACACAAGGTTATACAATTGAATATTGGAACGGAACCTCCTGGCTGACAGCTTATACGGGGACGGTGCTTGGGAGCTCAAAAACGCTCACCTTTAATGCCGTGACTGGAAGTAAGGTCAGAATTAATTTCACTTCGGGTAATGGAGATGCACCTATCATTTATGAGTTTGAAATTTATTATGATTCTAAGGTAATGAATAACTTAGCTATTGGCAAAGCCTTCTCTAGCTCATCCAGTCTGGATGCTAATCAGACAGCTGCCAAGGCTTTCGACCAGAGTCTAGCCACGAATTGGCAGGCCTGCTACAACTGCTGGAACGGTCAGTGGCTTGAGGTTAACTTCGGTACTAATACGACTTTTAATAAGGTAGAGCTAACTGAATACGGTAATCGTACACAAGGCTATAAAGTCGAATATTGGAACGGTACTTCTTGGCTAACTGCTTATACAGGAACGACGATTAGCTCCAATTGGGGTTCCCGGGTAGTCACATTTAACACCGTTACTGGTAGCAAAGTACGAATTCTCTTCACTTCAGGTAACACCGCTAACGGACCAATCATTTATGAATTCGGCGTTTACAACGACCCAGCGATCACTACGAATCTAGCTATAGGCAAGACCTATTCTAGCTCATCCAACCTGGATGCTAATCAGACTGCTGCCAAAGCTTTCGACCAGAGTCTTGCCTCTAATTGGCAAGCCTGTACCAACTGTTGGAGCGGTCAGTGGCTTGAGGTTAACTTCGGCGCTAATACGACGTTTAACACAGCGGTTCTAAGTGAATTTGGCGGTCGAACAACAGGGTATCAAATCGAATATTGGAATGGTACAGTTTGGGATACTGCCTACGTTGGTTCCACTATCGGAACCAACTGGAATTCCCGAACAGTAACCTTTAATGCTGTGACTGGCAGCAAAGCCAGGATTGTATTCGCCTCCGGCACCGGGGATGCTCCAATTATTTACGAATTCGAAATCTATAATCGTTAATTCGTCATCCGAAAAGGTAAGGTTAAACATAGAAACAATACTCTCTAATCGTAAAAAAAGCCTTTGGAGATCACTCCAGAGGCTTTTTTGCTATGTCCCGATATCTATTATCCATAGTCGATTAACAACGACTCCCCGCAATAATCACTTTCCAAGGAAGCTTTTTACAATAAAATCCAACTGAGCTTCCATCGATATAGCATCATTGTAATAAGAGCCCTTTTCACTGATAAAGAATACACGGTTTTCTTTAACCGCAGGCAGGTTTTTCCATAAGCTGCTGTCATAAACGACTTCCGGTTTGCCATCATCCCATCCCCAATTACTCGTGAAGATATAATCACCAGCATATTCTGGCAATCGCTCAAGGGATAAATCCACAACTCCTTCACCTTTGCCTAGGACTTCATCCTGAATAATCTTAGGGGCTTTAAGACCGAACTCCTTATAAAGAATTTCCCCGCCTCTGCCATAAAAATCGCCAAATGCATAAAGTCCCTTAGCATACGGTTGTAGGATCGATACGGTTCTGTCGCCTACGACTTCTGCAACTTGCGGTTTGTATTCATTTATTTTCCTTTCCCACTCTTTCAACCAATCCTCGGCAGCTTGCTCCTGCCCTGCAAGCTTTCCGTATTCGAGCATCAGATCTTTGTAAGAATATTTGCCATATTCAATTCTAACGACCGGAGCAATCTTGTCTAACTCCTTATAGGTCGGCTCCATCGTAGGGGCAGCGACTACAATAATCAGATCAGGCTGCAAGCTCAAGATTTGCTCTGGTGAGAACTCACTGTCTACTGCTTCGATTCCTTCTACAAAGTCCTTCAGGAACGGATTCTTTAGCGCGTCACCCTGAGCTCCTACTGGTTTTACACCCAGTGCTAGTAGATTACCTGTAAAGCTGCCCGTAAGATCTACAATCCGTTGGGGATGCGCCGGAATAACTACCTCCCCTTGACTATCCACATAGACTTTTGTAGTAGCAGCCGGAGAGGCTTGCGCAGAAGAAGTCTCCACGGGATTCTGTCCCGACACTGTTCCTCCGGTGTTTCCCGCGTTATTAGTGCTGCCAGAACAGGCACTGAGCAGTAATGCCAAACATAGAAGCATAGTCGCTCCTGCCATAGTTACTGGTTTATTTGCTTTGTACATTCGTAAATCTCCCTTTTCATTAAGTTGATAATGATTCTCATGCCCAATATCAATATATCGAAGAGAAGGGAGCGGCACAACGGCAGATTGGGAACGAATACGTGGCAATTTCAGAACCGAATTCACACCAAGCTGCTTCGTTCTGAACAGTGCCGGAGGCAAACCAAAGTGCTTTTTAAAGCTGCGGCTTAACGTATGCGCGTCGGGATAGCCTACTCGTGGGGCAATCTCTTGCACAGTAGCCTCTGTGTTCAATAATAGCTGTGCAGCCTTGTCCATACGAATTTGCGTGAGAAGGCGAATTGGACTTTCGTTCATTCTGCTCTTGAACAGCTTAGTCAAGTACCTCGTGCTACAATCAAGCAGATCCGCAATTACATCCAGTGTTAGAGGTTCCATATAGCGCTCATTCATGAAACGGAGTGCCTGTGCAACCAGATCAGGTCGTATAGGCTCTATTCCCTGACGCTGCATCTGAAATAAAAGCTCATGTACAAATTGGTAGAATAGCGTTCTCGCATGGAATTTATCCAATGGCTCTGACTTTACCCACTCCTCGAACATCTGCCCAGCTTTATCTAGCAGAGAGAGCGGGTATTGGGGTACGAAGCCATACTGTAGCTGAAATGGCTTATTTGACGCTATAAGCCGTACCCATTCCTGAGAGGCGGGCAATGTGAGCGTAGCTTTATATAAGATCAAATAATATTCAAACCGCTCTTCAGCAGCAATATTTAGACGTGCGCCCTTCCCTCCGTGTAGAACGTGAAATCGGTCCGCACTATACATTGAATCATCCAGCCAAATCCGCGCTCTGCCGTGTACGGCGTAGAGAAAAGTACTGGCTGGAAGACTATATTCCGGCATTTCTTCTCCCTGCTCCAGCAGCATATAACGTACATCCATCATTTTTATAGAAGCGTGATTCCACAGCGTAATATGCTCGTTCAAATTCATCGCAGCGCTTCATTCCCTCCAACCGCACAACTACGGTCTTTCTCCTCCTTTTATTATATTGATAATTATTATCATCGTAAACAATTTGAAAAAACAACATTTTGATTTCCGTTGTTTGATTGGACTTCTTATTGTTGCTATTAGCATTGTACAGCTGCTTTAAACATCCGCAACACAGCGGAAGCCCATATGGCCTGTTGTACTATCTGGCGTATTCGCAGTTCGCGCCGCTACACGGTAGCGATTGCAGTAGGATTTGTGGCACAGATAAGAACCGCCTTTTAATGTCTTCGTCATGCCTTTCGCTGGGCCCTTCGGATTGTGTGTAGATGCGGATTTGTGGTGGTTTGGGCTAAACCAATCTTGACACCATTCCCATACGTTGCCGACTACATTGTATAATCCATAGTCATTAGGCAAATACGATTGTACAGGTGCAGTTCCCACATAGCCGTCTAATGCATGGTTTACTTTCGGGAACAGCCCTTGCCATATATTGCATCGATGCTCTCCCTCTACTAGTAGAGTGTCCCCCCATGGATAACGCTTCTGGACAAGACCGCCTCGTGCGGCGTACTCCCATTCGGCTTCGGTGGGTAGCCGCTTCCCCGCCCAGCGGCAATAGGCAGCGGCATCGTTCCAAGACACTTGCACGACAGGATGATCACCCCGGCTTACAATACTGGAACCAGGCCCTTCAGGGTTATACCAGTTGGCTCCTTCTACCTTCAACCACCATGAAGCATTATCTGCAATTCCATCTACGTTTTCTTTAAGAGAATCTGATACGAAGAGATGAAAAACATACGACCATCCAAACTTCTCTGCATCTGTCACATAACCCGTATCAGCTACAAATAACTTAAACTTTTCATTCGTAACGGCATAGGGATCGATATAAAATGAATCTATTAATAAAGTTCGAACAGGCCCTTCGCCATCCTGCTGCAGCCCATCACCGTGGCCATCGCCCATTAGAAACTCACTACTCGGCAGCAAAATCATACCGTTAGTGGCCAAATCATGACTTGCGCTTGCGCTCTTTATCTCTTCCGTTCGATCTATACTAGCTCCATTCCCCCTACTCACCGAGCAGCCGCATGACAATTTTATTTCTGACATATAAACTCCCTCCCATTTTCCTAAAGACAATGACCCGCAAGTCCTTGGGAGGACAATGCGGGCCTCATATAAATCGCGATTCATTTAAGATAATAAGGCGGTCAGGCACCTGATACACGGGGCATCCACATCGGTTCCTTACCTAACTCCGCCCAGATATACCGCAAGAGTAGCCTAGATTTAAGCTCTGCTGCTTGTGGGTCGTCCCACAAGTTGATGAGCTCTTGCGAGTCTTCCTGGAGATCGAACAACTCCCCGTATTCTTGATTATAATAGACGGTAATTTTATAGCGGTCCTCCACATACGTTTTCAAATGAATAGACGTGGGCTCATGATGGTTTTCGCAGAGGATATGATCCCGCTGTCGCGGTTCCTCTCCTTTCCACACGGCAGCTTGGTCTATACCCGTCATCGTTCGCGGAATCGGCAAACCTGTTAGCCCGAGGAACGTCGGAGCGTAGTCAACGAGCGACTGCAACGCGTCCGACACTTGCCCCCGATTTGACTGTTCAGGATGGCTGACAATCATTGGCACACGAATCAAATCCTCGTAGTGGAACGGTCCTTTCGCCACGAGGCCATGGTGACCGAATGCATGCCCATGGTCAGAAGTGAATACAATGATGGTGCTATCCACCAAACCTAATTGCTCGAGTTGATCCAAGATGACTCCAATGTATTTGTCCATAAGACTAATCATGCCATAGTACACGGCTACGTCCTGCCGCAGCGATTGTTCGTCATGCAGATGGGAATGCATCCCGTGTATTCCCATTCCTGATTCCTTGTAATCAGAGAAATCAGGATTGCGCTGCTGAGTAAGGCCGAAATGAGGCGGATTTGCCACATGTTCTCCTTCAACTACGGATGGGAGCGTAATCTCGTTCGGATTATACATCTTATCCCACGGTTCCGGCACCAGATACGGTGGGTGCGGATCGAAGAAGCTTGACCAAAGAAAGAAAGGCTCTTCATTCTTTGCGTACTCTGCTAGCAATGCATTCGTGCGTTCAGCGATCCAAGCATCGTAATGGTACCGTTCCGGAATTGCCCACTTATGCTTCTCTGACGGATTCATCGTACCTGCTGGTTCAAGAAAGTAATCTCGCCAATTATGACAGCCATTGTCCTCCAACCATACGCCGTAATGCTGTCCAGCATGACCTTCATTCGTATGGTTCCGTGCAAGCTCAACATGCTGGAATCCATAGAATGGACCGTTGAATCGCCTCCAATATTCTAAGTCCTGCAAGATAGGATACGATTCATAAGAAGGATAATGTTCAGTGGAAGCTAGTGGCTGGAAATGAGCCTTCCCAATAAGAGCCGTTCTGTATCCTGCCGCAGTGAAATCTTCTCCTACCGTATGCTGTGTCTCGTGAAGCTTTGTCCCAAGCGTCCAAGCCCCATGCTGACTTGGATATTGCCCGGTAATCAGTGAAGAACGGGTAGGCGTACAAGTAGGATTAGGACAATAGGCACGACTAAAGGTTGTTCCCTGCTTCGCCAGACGGTCAAGGTTGGGAGTCGAGATCTCAGGATTTCCGATTCCCAACGTATTCCAATGCTGCTGATCGCTTGTAATAAGTAATATATTCTTTCGCTTGTTCTGCACAGTGCACGCACTTCCTTCGGTCAGGTCAGTTTGCCTGTTATGGGTTCAGCTTGTTGTATTCCGCTGAGTATTCCGCGATGACTTTGTCTCCGCCATTCTTGCGCCATTGTTCAACGGCTTTGTTCCAGCCCGCTTCGTCCAACTGGCCCATAACGTATTTGGTTCTGGCTTCGTTAATGATTTTGTCCAGCTCTGAGCCGTTCTGCACGAAGGTATCCGAGATTAAAGGCTGCGCCGGATTTACAATCGCATTCGGAAAATTATCAACCTGCATTTTGAGCGCTTTTTCCACGACTGGTTGAAGCGTCCCCGGCGTCGCAGCCTTGTATTCGGTGTACTGAAGGAAATCAAGCTGAGACACTTCCTGCGTGAATCTTTGGGCATCAGTCCGCACTGCTTTTCCGTTCTCTACTTCATAATGAACACCTTCAATGCCCCATTTAAGCAGATTCTGTACAGTTGAGTCTGCTAATTTGTCCATATAACCCAGGATTTGCTTCAGCTGCTCCTCTGTCTTGATGCTAGTCTTAGGGAACAGGAATTGCGGCGGGAATACACCACGTGTCGGAACTCGTGCACCGTCCGGTCCTTCAATTAGGCTAATAACGTCTAATTCCGCTTCAGGGTAACTCTTATATAAATCAGCATAGCGACTTTGAATATCATCAAGAGCTCCGAAAATCATCCCTGATTTGCCTTTGTTGAATAGTTCGAAATCGCTGGTCACGCTAGGGAAATCCTGATTGATGATGTTCTTCTCATAGAAGTACTTGTACAAATCAAGTGTTTCTTTATAGGATTTCGTCAGGAAATTCGGTGTTATTTTACCGTCTACGATTCCCCATTGATTAGGTCCGCCATTGTATAATACGAAATTATTGAAACCGTTAAGCCCTGCGCTTGATCCCACTGCGAACGTATCCTTCTTACCATTCTTGTCTGGATCTTGCAGCGCGAACGCCTCCATGACGTGGATTAGTTCGTCTAATGTCTTAGGCTCCTGCAGTTGGAGCGAGTTCAGCCAATCCTTACGAATTGTGATACCATCCCGTGCTTGCGGGAAAGACTTGAAGATACCATAGGTCTTCCCGTCAATAGCGCTTTGCTTCAATAAATCCTTGCTAGTCTGGCTTAAGTTCGGATACTCCTTCAAATACGGTCCAATTTCCCAGAACATACCCGACCGTACCGCATTGACAAGGCCTGAATTCTTGTTGCCGTTCGCCAGAACGTAGACGATTTGCGGCACATCCTGCGAAGCAATTAGCGCGTTTAGTTTATCATTGTATGAGCTAGCAGGTACCCACGATATATTAAGATTCGTGTTCGTATATGACTGCACTTCCTTCAACACTTCGCTGTTCGCTTTAGGTGCCTCCGGATTCCAGTAAGGGATCATTAAACTAATGGATATCGGTTCAGCTGTTTTTGGGGATTCAGATGAAGATGCTGGTTGAGATGCTATAGAAGTAGCAGGTACAGTCGTTTCCTTATTCCCATTACCGCAGCCCGATACAAGCGCTACCGTAAGTGCAATCGTGACAGCTATTCCTAATGATTTGCGTTTTAATCCATTCATTGTTTCTCTCTCCTTTTATTATCTAACCTGATTATAAAATGATTACGTGTTACCCTTTCATAGCGCCTAGCATCATTCCTTGCGTGAAGTGCCTCTGCAGGAACGGATAGATCAGCAGTATAGGTACTGTTGCCACGACTATCGCGGCGAGCTTCACCGTCTGTGCTGGTGGGACAAAATTAACGTCGAATGCGTTGGAATCACCAATTCCACCCATGGACAATATAACAATCTGTCGCAGCAGAACCTGAATGGGCCATTTGGCAGAATCAGTAATATACAGAATCGCATTGAAATAAGTGTTCCAGTGTCCAACTGCATAGAAGAGTGCAAAAGTAGCGATGACCGGCATAGAAAGCGGCAGTACGATCCTAAATAGAATCTGTAAATCGTTGTAACCGTCGATCTTGGCTGATTCCTCCAGACCTTCGGGCAGCTGTTGGAAGAAGTTCCTTATGACGATTAAGTTAAAGCCGCTAATAGCACCGGGAATAATAAGAGACCAATAAGAATCCAGCATGCCGAAAGCTTTGACGACGAGATAAGTAGGAATCATACCGCCACTGAAAATCATGGAGAACACGATCAGCATCATACATATTTTTTGCCCCTTTAGCTCGCTTTTGGACAATGGATACGCTGTGAGAATCGTCATTACAAGATTCACGGCTGTGCCCGAAACGGTAATCCATACCGTAACGAGTAGGCTAGTAATGAATGTCGATGTAGAGAAAATATACTTGTAGCCGTCTAGAGAGAACTGTGTAGGAAACAAAACGACACCCTTCTCTAGAAGCTCCTTCGTCGAGGCGAACGATCCCCCCACGACGAACAAGAAGGGGACGAGCGTCAGAAGCGTAAACAGAAGGAGTAGTGAATATACGATCGCATCGTACCAATTGAATCGGTTTTTTTTCGCTCCCGATGGCATAATGGTCCCCTTCTTTCTTGCGGTAGTAGCGATTTAATAGATACCTTGCTCCCCAAAACGTTTAGCCAGCCTATTCGATACAACAACCAAGACAAGACCAATAACCGATTTGAACAAATTAACCGCTGTACTATAGCTGAATTGTCCTGTCGTAATTCCGACACGGTACACGTAGGTATCGAACACCTCTCCCACATCGCTGTTCGTGGCATTAAGCATAAGGAATACTTGCTCAAAGCCGTTGTCCATGAACTTTCCGAGCTGCAGGATAAGTAGGATAACGATGACTGAGCGCATGGCGGGTAGTGAAATGTGCCAGACTAGCCTGAGCCGACTGGCTCCATCCATCCTCGCAGCCTCATATAGTTGCGGATCGACGCCGGCTAGCGCTGCCAGAAATATAATGGTACCCCACCCGCTCTCCTTCCAAATCACCTCAGAGGTAATCATTGTCCGGAACCATTCTGAGCTCGTAAGGAACTCGATCTTATAACCAAACAAATCCAACAGAACAGAATTGACGACACCATCTTCCGTTGTGAAGAGGACGTAAACAATGCCGACTACAACTACCCAGGACATGAAATGTGGTAAGTAAATGACGGTTTGAACCCATCGCTTGAAAGCAATCTTTCGAACCTCGTGTAGCAATAGAGCGAGCAGAATCGGTAATGGGAAGAAGAATAGAATGTTATAAATCGCGAGCACAAACGTATTTCTCAGTAACCTAACGAAGCCCGGATCATGAAATAACCTTTCGAAATGTGCAAGACCAACCCATTCACTGTCGTTGAAGCCTAAGAACGGTTGAAAATTCTTAAAGGCGATTAATATCCCCCACATCGGAACATATTTGAGAAGGAGGAAGTACAGCATTCCCGGTAATAGCATGAGGTACAACCAGCGGTTCTTGAATACGAGATGCCTAAACCTGCCAAAGCCACGGTTGAACTCAATCAGCGGTATCCCCCCTCTCTCCATATCTCAAATAAACATAAAGTTTTCATATTATTCCTACACGCATACTATGTTTTATAGGCATGAGTCTATATTAATCGGTGGTTTAGCGGAAATAAATATCATTATGTCTAGTTATCATTTGTCATTTTGTTGGGTCTAACTGATAACGACTAGGCGGCATGCCGTAATGATTACAAAAAGCACGAGAGAAAGCATATAAATCTGGATACCCTAGTGATAAAGCGATTTCCGTGATGCTATACACCTTCATCTTTAGCATCTCCACCGCTCTATCCAAACGTAGCTTGGTCAAATATTGCTGAGGCCCCATGCCAGTTAATCTACTAACCTCGCTAAATAGATGGGAACGGTGAACGCCAGCCACTCGGACGACATCGGCAACTGTGATCCCTTCCATGTAATGTGTGTTCATATGATTAAGGCATGTGTCAATCCATTTCTCATCACTCTTGTCGTTGTGAGCTCTCATTTGCGTGTCGTTCAATGCGCCGAATAGGCGATACAAGGACTCCTGAAGTCGAAATTCATCTCCAGATTTCGGATTTCGCATGAAAGTAAATACTTCTAGAATGGTCATTTCCATATTTGCATTCAGCTTATTGCGAAGGTAAGGCTTCTCTAGACTTATACCGAGACGATCCAATAGATAGGACCCTTGGGCACCGCTAAAGGCCAACCAATACATATGTAACGGAGAAGAATTCCCTAGTGTTTCAATGCGTTTATACTGATGTTTTAGATGTGGATATAGACAGAACATATCACCTACTTCAAGCGTGACAGCACCATCTTTATATTCAAAATACACAGACCCGGATTTAACGAAATGAAAGGAGTAGCATTCTATGATTTTCGGCCCAACAGAGTATCCCGGCTTTGCCTCGTTTCTACCCGCACGGACAGGCCAGAGCCCACCCTTCTTCTCGAATTCTGAAGCCATGTAATAAATATGCTCCGCGAACTCGTGATCGAACTCTTTCATAATAAAGTCACCTCTAGCGCTTAATGTAATAGAGTTTCAATGAAAGTAGCCTTCTCCCACTGAATGACAAATAAGACCCTTCACAACATGTGAAGTGCCAGTAATGGTTTGATAGCCGTGGTGTCTAATTCAAGAGTCATTATAATTATCCCTATTAGAATAGTTGGTATTTGAAATACTAACACGGGAGTTAAAGTTTCGCAAGTGAGACTAGCGTGGATAGGTATCCTCTTGAAATAACAATCGTTGTCTATTACAATTCTCAATGTTATAGTGTAAATGATTATCATTATCATAGAAATAAGTGGAGGGTTACCTATGTACAAAGCAAGAAAATCTACTTCAATAGCAGCAATGGTGTTACTGTTATGTGTTACATTGTTACTCAGCGCTTGCTCCGGTAAATCGAATTCGGCAAATACCGCAACGGCGGGAAATAGCTCACCAGCTGCGAGTCCAAGCCAGCAGCCAGTGGCAACTCCAGAATCAAGCAGCTCTGCTGCAGCTACCAAAACCTATACGGATAGCAAAGGAACTGTTACTATTCCGGTAAATCCCCAACGGATAATAGATTTGACAGGAAGCGCTATTGGTAATTTGTTGGCACTAGACATTAAACCTGTAGCCGCTACCTATGATGGAATGAGAAGCCCTTATCACAAAGATAAGCTGGATGGAGTAGTTGATCTTGGCGATGGCTCCAATGTCGAGGCCATGTTGAGCTTGGATCCTGACCTCATTATTGCTTACGACTATCTTGAAGATGGACCGTATGAGAAGCTATCTCGGATCGCCCCAGTCGTCCGACTTCAGTACGGAGCAAAAACCCCTGGAGAGCTGTTACTTGAGTTCGGCAAAATCACAGGTAAAGAAGAAGCGGCACAAGCTTGGATAGATCAGTGGAATAAAAAAATAGCTGAGGTTAAGCCGAAAATTGTCGAGGTCGTCGGAGACAAAACCGTATCGATTCTCCAACCCTATGCCAAAGGCATCTATGCTTGGGGAAATAAAGGCGGTCGGGGCGGCGAAATCATTCACGGTGACCTTGGATTAAAAGCCCCACCGATTATTCAAAAAGCACTCGTTGACGGTGCTGGCTTTGGAAAAGATTTAACGCTTGAGCAGCTGCCTGAGTATGCAGGAGACTACATCTTCACGAGCAATTGGGGCTGGGATGACGGAAATCCAGATGACGTGTATGGAAGCAGTCTGTGGAAGGGTCTCCCTGCGGTGAAAAATAACCGCGTCTTCTTCATCAACCAAGACGGCTCCTACTATAACGACCCCATTTCTTTGGAAGCCCAGCTACAGTTCATTGTAGAGAGCTTTCTAGGTAAACAATAATAATGTAACGGGTTTAACCAATAAGCCGCCTACCCTGTATCTAGGGTAGGCGGTTTTCAGTTTTACGATTAAATATTTGAATTCTTAGGGTTTCGGAATCCTACTACGAATACTATTGTTAATAGTATTCCTTGCGTTATTGCATAAATAATTGGGATAAACAGTTCCCATAACCCCCAATCCCAGGTTAATGGCATCAATCCAGTAGAGTCTCCTCGATTTTTAGCGTATATCATGAAAATTGCTTCTGGAATAATGGAGACAGCTATCCAATACAAATAAAAATGTTTCTTTTTTGAAAATACCGATAAAATACCATTTAGCAAACCTAATAAAAATAGAATGAAGTATACAATACCATTAGAGTAACCAAGCTTTTCGGAAAATGAACTGTCTAATATTAGGCTCAAGAAATAATAGCTAAATATAATAATGAAATACCCAATGCTAATTCTCAATTCATATTCACCTCTCACTCAACTCTACCTAATGCTATCACATTTTGTAAAATTATGGACATATATAAATATCAAATTCCATGCAATAGAAGAAATAACCTTCCTTCGGCTCTTACATAAGACCATTAATTCAGCTATACTTTTCCCAGTATACTTCTACTACAAGTCACCCAATCACTAAGGAGGCTATTAATTATGCGGACAATTAAGCTTGGAACCAGTACATTAGAGGTGCCAGTCGTTGCAGTCGGCTGTATGCGTATTAATTCGTTAAGCAATGCTGAGGCAGAAAAATTTATTCAAACAGCGATAGAAGAAAAAGCTAATTTCTTCGACCATGCTGATATATACGGTGGTGGAAAATGCGAGGAAATATTTGCAGATGCCATCGACATGAATGCAAGTATTCGTGAGAAGATGATCCTGCAATCCAAGGTCGGCATTCGTAAGGGAATGTTTGATTTCTCCAAGGAACATATTCTTGAGTCCGTAGACGGTATCTTGAAGCGGTTGAAAACCGAGTATCTAGATGTTCTACTTCTGCACCGTCCTGATGCATTGGTAGAGCCGGATGAAGTCGCTGCTGCTTTCGATCTTCTTGAAAGCTCCGGCAAAGTACGCCACTTCGGCGTTTCCAATCAGACTCCTATGCAAATCCAGCTACTTAAGAAGTCTGTGAAGCAGCCGCTTGTTGCCAACCAACTGCAATTAAGCATCACCAACGCCAACATGATCTCACACGGATTTAATGTCAATATGGAAAATGATCTCTCTGTCGTTCGTGACAGCAGTGTGCTCGACTACTGTAGATTGAACGATATTACCATTCAGCCTTGGTCGCCGTTCCAATATGGCTTCTTTGAAGGAGTATTCCTCGGCAACGAGAAGTTCCCTGAGTTGAACAAGAAAATTGATGAAGTCGCTGCAAAATATGAAGTTAGCAATACGACTATCGCTATTGCCTGGCTTTTGCGCCATCCTGCACACATGCAACCCGTTATCGGTACGATGAATATCGAGAGATTACGTGACTGCTGTAAAGCAAGCGATGTCCATCTGACACGCGAAGAGTGGTACGGCATCTATCTTGCGGCAGGCAATGTTCTTCCTTAACCTATTAGAAAGCCCCTTCTACCGACACGCGGTGGAAGGGGCTTTGCTGATTAAACGAGCCAGTGAGGCATTACTATGATGTTTAGGTTACTCAGTAATTAATCCATATGCTGTAATTCGCTTGATTCTTCGAGATACCAGCATCGATATGAGATAAGCCAATACGATAATAGCGATACAGAGAATCACGATATGCGGAGCACTGACGATGAAGCGCGTATTGGACACTCCATAATCGAAGAGCACCAGCTTAAGCACAGAATTGGTGTACAAGCTGCCCAGCACGCCTCCGACCATTACACCCGCGATAACTACTGGAATAAAGCTTAGCGTAATTTGCACCATCAGCTGAAAAGTCGTGTAGCCTGTCGCTTTCAGAATGCCTAGCTCTTTTTTCCGCTTGCGGATTGTCGTATTAATGACCAGATAAAGAATCATGATGACGATCACTGCGGTTATCGCTAGAATGGCGACCATGACGGAGAAGAACGCTGAGATCAATGCGCCGCTTTGGCTCTCCAATGATTCCTTTACATCCGTAATCGACTGAACGAAGCTCCCACTCTCCGAATCCACATCACGGACAAAGTCCGCACCGTTAGTGCTTTCCCCCAAGTATACGTTGATGGACATACCTTTGTGACCGGGGATTAGGCGACGCATGCCTTCCAAGGTTAACGATGCCCCATTCTTCGCCGAATTGAGCGATTGGTTCAGCCCAGTTATCAAATAAGGATATGTCGTATCTCCCACAGCTACTTTGAGTGTATCGCCAACTGTCTTATCAAGAAGCCTGGCTAGACCTCCGGTAATAGCAATCTCGTTGTCGTATTCCGGATAGCGTCCTTCGTAGAGCGTAGGATTGTCCAGCTTGGCATAATCGTCGGAAAAATCAGTCGTAACCAGCTGCCCTTCGATTGTCGTCTTAACGAAATCCAAGATAATGGCTTTCTCCACGCCGTTCATTTGTTTAATTTGCTTAAGCAATTGATCGCTGTCTTGGCCGGGTTCGACTTGGATTCCGATATCGGGCGTTTCAGCGCCAACCAATTGAAAAAATGCCTTCTTATCTTCAGCAATATTGTAATACAGCACGATCGAGAAAACTGAAGCGAAGGTAATCGCGGCAACTATGATGGCGATCATGAAATTCTGCCAGCTATTTGCAAGCATCGATTTGTTGGCAAGCAGGAGCTGTAAACTACCCTTGGCTTTATCCAGCGGGAACGGATTTCTTTTGAAGCTGTGGGTCACGATCCCCCCTCGAAGAGCTGCTATAGGGTGCAGCTTACGAATGCGCATAGAAGAGAGCAATGCCACAATTAATACCAACAAACCAACAATCGCAACGCTGAGCAAGTCCGTACCGGTATGGGCGCCGCCCGGCCATAGAAGCTTGTTCAAACTAGAGATGATATGGCCAAAAGGTGGCAGTACGGCATAAGAACCAGCTACGCCTACAACACTCGCGGCAACCGCGATCAGCATGAACTGCAAAACAAAGGACGCAACAATTTGATTACTGGTATAGCCCACTGATTTAAGCACGCCGATATTCACCATACCATCGGAGATGTTGTTTGAAATACGAAATTTAATGACGATGAGAGACACTAGCACAATCACAGCTGCAAATGCGACCAGAATCATGGCGATTATATTAACGGTCATCGAGCTGCTTTTCGCCGACTCTATGTCTGCGCTCCAGAAGCTAGAATCTGCGGACTCGTTGGATTGGGAAAACTGCTTGTTGTAGTCACCTAATAATGTGTTTGATTGTTCGCTATTTGCGAAAATCGCCGACATCAGAGTGCCGTCGGCAGAAGCCCCTAGTTCTTCAGCCAGCTGTTGGTAGGCTGCCTCTGGCAAGAAAAATTTCAGCATGGCGAGTTTAGTTGATCCCATCAAAGTCGATTCAAAAAAGCCAGCAACGCGATAGCTATATTTCTTATTCTGATAGGTAAGAGTAAAGATGTCGTCCAACTGGTAGCCGCCGCCAGCCTTCAAACCATACGGGAGGTAAATTCCCTCTCCTTTAGCATAATCCGACTCCTCGATTAGCTTCAGCGGGGCAATGGTCCGGCTGGCATCCGCATTCAGCAGCCCAACGCGAAGGCTAAAATCTGTTTTATCGTAATGTATCGTCGCAGTGGGAAGCAAAATAATAGATTCCTTTTCCGCTTCTTTCACACCGGAATACGATTTCAAATAATCCTCATAAGGCTGCTTAAAACTCGCGCTGTTCATTACGATACTTACGTGGGCATCGTGCAGCTCTTCGACCTTATCCTCATAGAAGGTGCTCATTTTAGACATGACAGTCGCACCGACGTTCAGAAGCAACGCTGCAATAAAGATTAATATGAACATAGAGAAAGCCGCGCTTTTCGCTTTTTTCATATTGGCCATGGCAAGGTTAAGGATGATCATGTTACCACCCCATCTCGGCCAAGAAGGCATTGAGCTTATCGTGACGCGCACGATTGCTATCCACGTGATAAGCACCCAAGCTCAAGTCTCCGCATATGACACCATCGCGCAGGTAAAGGATTCGGTTACCCCGCAATGCTGTTTTGATATCATGGGTGACCATGACCACGCTCTGCCCCTTCCGATTAACCTCGGTCATGACATCGAGCACACTGTTGCTTGATGCAGAGTTAAGCGCGCCCGTAGGTTCATCCGCGAACACGATTTTGGGACTGTTAATTAGCGCCCGCACAATTCCGGCCCGCTGGGCTTCGCCGCCAGACAGCTGAGAAGGGAATTTCCTCCATGACGCTTCATCTAATTGCACTTGAGCAAGCAATTGCTTCGCTTTAGTCGCAACGGCCTGCTTATTTTTATTCACCAGCAAACCGCTCGCCATCACGTTATCCAGAACACTCATATTGTCCAGGAGATAGATTTGCTGGAACACGAACCCACAATGGTTTCTGCGAAAAATCGCAAGCTTATCGTTATTCAGCTTGGAGATGTTTTTCCCCTGAAAATGGATCTCCCCTAACGATGGCTTATCCATACCGGAAAGCGCATAGAGCAGCGTCGATTTGCCTGAGCCGGAGCTACCCATAATAATGGTGAAGTCTCCCTCCATCAGGCTGATGTCCAAATTTTTTAACACATGCTGTTGAACCCCACCGGTGGAAAATGTTTTGCACAGCTTATCCGTTCTTAGTATCGTATTTGGCATAAAGTGATCATTCCTTTGTTGATGGATTGTAAGAAGAAGTACAATTCCATCATACGATAGCAATTCTTACCCGATCTTTGTTCAATCCTTAACCATTCCTTAATTCGTTACACGAGCTTGATTCGGAGGGTTACGGTGAACCCATCATCTCTGTTGTGGCATTCGATCTCTCCCTGCATGCTCTGCATAAGATACCTGGAGATGAACAGCCCAAGCCCTGCTCCGGCTTGGCCGGCAACATTATTGCCTCGGTAAAATTTGTTAAAAAGCAGCGGCAGCTCATCCCGGCTGACTCCTTTTCCATAATCCTTAATTTCTAATTGCAAATGAGTAGGGGTAAGCGATGAGGAGATCCGAACAGCAGTACCCGCATATTTGTAGGAATTGCTCAGGATATTATCGAATACTTGCTGCAAACGCGTGACATCGGTGAGGATGATACACTCTGGTATAGAATCATATGTGATTTGATCATCGTAGTTCACGTTTGCGATAATCGGTTTCAACACACCGCTGTACTCCTCTGTTACGTTCACCTTCAGTTCTTCCAATTCCTCAAGCGTCGCATGAAACATATCCGTCACTAGAAAGTTAATTTGCTCTGCTTTGGAGTGGATCATGTTGATCTGCTTAATGACTTTCTCATCTGTAGCGCGTAGTAGCATCAGCTCGCTTACCGCCTTGATGGAGGCGACAGGCGTCTTAACGTCATGGCTGAGACTAGCAACGAGCTCTTTCTTACTGCGGTTAGCTTCATATTCGCTTTGCCGCGCCGCTGCTAGCTGCTCTCGCATGATGTCGAAGCTTTCTGTGAACGCACCGAACGGATTGTTTTTATCTATGCTCAATGGCAAATCAAGGTTCCCACGGGCTACGTTCAGAGCAAAGCTTTGCAGCTTCTTAAACGGTTTAAGCACAGCATGATTGAGAAAGAGAATGTAGAGCACGCAGAGCGTAGCTAGTACCATGAAGGTTGTCACAATGACGATAATAAGCTGGTTTTTGTTTTGCTGAATCTTATCGTGAAAATCATCATGAAGGATGATTTTCCCTACGAGTGTACCCTCTATCGTAACATCAAGGATGGAATCCCTTTTTTTGATCGCTTCATTCAGATTGATAGACAGCCCACCTAACGATTGGTAACGCACGTTCCCATCCCGGTCAAGTACGACAAAAGGCTGTGTTATCCCACCGAAGTAACCTTCCTTTAGTCTGTCCCAATTGCTTTCTACCGTCTTCAGTACCTTGTTGGCCATAACGACATCCACATCTGTATGGACGGGAGCTCCGATTATTCGTACGGAAAGAATGATGCCAGCGACAAAAACAAGAAGCATCGTCAAGAGCATTCCCTTAGTTCTCATCTTTGGCCATCCTCTAGAACATATCCTGTTCCCCACACTGTTTTGATATATTGCGGATTATTGGGCTCGACCTCTATTTTTTCGCGTAAATGACGAATATGCACATTCAAGGTACCATCTCCGGTATAAGAGTCGCCCCACACCTTCGAGAACAGCTCCTCCTTAGGCACCACTCGATTTTTATTTTGCGCTAAGTAGCAGAGTAGCCTGTATTCCAACGATTTGAATTTGATTTCTGAGCCGTTCACGCGAACGCGGGAGAGCGCACAATCGATCTGGACGTGGCCAAACTCCAGCGTTTCTGCGGATTCTTGCTTGCCGTATCTCTTAAGCACTGCTTTAACCTTGGCTAGCAAAATACTGAGCGTATATGGCTTTCGGATATAATCGTCCCCACCGATATTAAGGGCAATGAGAATATCGTCGTCGCTAGACCGAGCGCTAATAAAAAGGATCGGAATCTGCGTCGTTTGCCTCAGCTTCTTGCATAGATCGAAGCCCGAGGTCTGCCCTAAATTAATATCGAGAAGAATGAGGGAGGCTTCATTTTCCCGTAAAAATTGCTCGCATGCTTCCGCGCTAGTCACGTAAGCCGTTGTGACGTCAAACATATTAAAATACTCGCATGTCGTTTCCGCTAGAACGCTCTCGTCATCCACAATTAAACAATCATAGTTCATATTCGTTCTCCATTCACAGTCACTTACTAAATAGTGGTTATACAAATAATAACATTTTATATGACTAATGAGGCTTGCATAAATTCGCAAAAAAGGAGCTTCCGCCAGGAAGCCCCTTTACCTTACCACCAATTCAATTCCACTTAGCTTTGATTACAGTAATACGCCACCGTACAATCACGCTTGTTTGAATTCGATCCAATCGATCTGCAAGCCTGGCTTGATGAATTCCAATTGCAATTCGTAAAGCCCCACTTCCAATTCGATTTTCACAAGCTTTTGACGAATCCATTTGCCTTCCGTTCCGTTCGTTTGAATGGTCGTCATCAGTTGACCGTTCAGAGTTACGTTACAGGCACTTTGCGCCAACTCGGATTCCGGAGACATAATGTTCACGATAATCCGGTATGGGCCGGCCTGATCTACCTTCATCAAGGTCGATCCAGTGACAGTAGGTTTAACCTGTGCATTATCAGATAGGACTTGTGCTTGCTCCGGAGAAAGAGACGAATTCGCCTTAAACGCAACAATCGTTTCATCAATCTCTTGTTTTCTCGAGAATACCGGCGCTTGCATCAAGAATCGACAGATGTTAATGGCAGATCGTTGAAGCTCGCCTCTCGTTAGAGTTCCATTTTCCAATGATTCCAGAGTGTTGTCTTCGTAAGCATTGATTTCTGCCCCGTAGTTGCTGACGACCATATACAGATCGTTCTGCGCACGGACCATCCAGTTCGTATATTTGCGATCTGGTGTGCCTCCTTCGACGACATCATTCATAACTGCCCACCAATCCGTCATGACGATGCCTTCAAAGCCCCATTCCCCACGAAGAATTGTCGTATTCAGATCATAATTAGAAGCCGCCCAGTGCCCGTTGATCGGGTTATAGGAAGTCATGATTGAGTTTGCTCCGCCTTGCTTCACCGCGATTTCGAAGCCCTTCAGATAAATCTCCCGAAGCGCGCGCTCGGATACGACGGCATCTACTTTGCTGCGATGCTTCTCCTGATTGTTGCAGGCGAAGTGCTTCAGCGTGGCGTTAGAGCCGCCCTTCATGATTCCACGCGTGCATGCCGCTGCGAATGCCCCGGAAATGAGTGGATCTTCCGAGAAGTATTCGAAATTACGGCCATTGAGCGGACTGCGACGAATATTTAAGCCAGGTCCAAGCAAGGCATCCACATTGTTGCTGACCAATTCCTGGCCTTCCATGACGTACAGCTGTTCAACCAACTCCGCATTCCAGGTTGCCGCAAGCAATGTACCGATAGCGACTTGTGTCGCTTTCTGCCCGCTATCCATCCGGATGCCAGACGGTCCGTCCGCCGTACATCCAACCGGAATTCCGTACTTGTACAGGCTATCGCTAACTCCACCGAAAGCAGAAGCCGTACCCGGCGTAACTAAAGGACTGCTCATGCCTTCTCCCCGTACGATTTCGGCCAGATCCGTATCGCTAAGCTGGGCTATGAAGGCTTCAATCGTGACTTTCCCGTCATGCACGTCTCTTAAGGTATAGCCTTGATTGCCTGTCTGTTCCAACGTGGTGGGCAGATTGCTCTCAATCCGCTCCGCTATGGAGATTCTACGCTTCGGCATTTTTTCGAAGGCGAGCTCGTACGAACCGTCTTCCTTCCGAACGCCTGGCTTCATCCTTGTGAAACCTTCCGTCGGCGCCATCGCCTCTTGTAGCTGCTCCACCAATTGAATATTTTCCACGACGTAGCCGCTTTGCCCCTCAATGCCTACCTCAGCAACATTCTTGACACTAGTTCCCACATAAATGTGATATGTACCAGCTTCTAAAACATATGCGGAAGGATGCCCCGTCACACCGGCGTCATCATAAGAGGCCATCGAGTGAACAGGGAAGCTCACCGTAAGACGCTGCGATTCGCCAGGCTGAAGAGCTTCCGTTTTGACGAATGCCGCCAAAGCTTTAGCAGGCTGACCCAGCTTTCCTTGCGGCGCCTCGTAGTAAACCTGTACAACCTCTTTGCCCGCATAGACGGCTCCCGTATTGGTGACCGTTACGTCAATAGCGATGACATTCTCTCCTTCGAAAGAAATCAGTCTCGCTTCCTCTGACTCGAGGCTAAATGTGGTATAAGAAATACCATAACCGAATTCGAATTGAACGCGATCTGGGAGGAAAGTCTCGAAATAACGATAGCCGACATAGATATCTTCCTGATATAGATTTACGAGTTCATTGCCATAATTGCGCGTTGATGGATAATCGGCAATGGAAAGGGCAACCGTATCGGTGAGCTTTCCGCTTGGCGTTACGTCTCCGGCTAGTACGTCGGCAATCGCATTACCGCCTTCCATGCCGCCATGCCAAGCATAAATGACACACGGAATTGGGTGGACATAGCCTTCTTCATTCAACCAGCTCATATCGATAATATTAGATACATTAAGTACGACGATGGTTTGTTCGAAACGGGCAGTCACCTGCTTCAGCATCGCTTTTTCTTCCGGCGTTAATTGATAGCTTCCCGGCTCATCGGCATTATCCTGATCTTCGCCCGCCGTGCGTCCGATGACAACAATAGCCTTGTTCGATCGACTTCTTGCAGCTGCCACTAGTTCATCGGTAAGAGGCATTTCTTTCTGATACCAAGGTTCAGCAGCCCAGCCACCCCCGCCGTTATCGAACGGATGGCTCTCGATCCATGTTTCATAGACGGATGCCAGATCTTCGTTGACAGCAAAGTTTTCCTTACTGCGCAAGCCGTTCAACAAATTGGTCGTATAGGATACATGAACGCTTCCTCCCGAACCAGTACCACTGCGATAGTAATTGACTTGGGTTCTTCCGAAGATCGAAACATTATCGCCGCTTCGTAGCGGAAGCACCTGATTATCATTTTTTAGTAGTACTGCGCCCTCTGCAGCTACCGTCCGGCTAAATTCAGCAAAACCTTCTAATGGAACTCCTATGCTCTGTGTGCTCAACTTGTTTCCTCCTACTTATCGTATCATTCAGAATGGACTCGATTCACCGAGTTCCCTTCAATTAAGCTGACATAAACTCTTTCTGACTCGACGGGTTCGCCGCGAATCATCTTAAGCAATTGCTCAGCGGCAAGCGCGCCCCATTTGCGCATGGAGTAATCGATCGTAGCCATTCGCGGTCGCGTATACTGCGCCAGCTGGATATTATCATAACCAATCAAATGAATATGCTCGCCAATGACGAGCGAGGTGCAGGTTTGAATATAGTCGATCAATCCGATTGCCATATCGTCGTTTAAGCAGAAGACTCCAACGGGTTGGTCATACTCTTCTGCAATTCGCGAGCCCGCTGCATACCCAGACTCCTTATCGAAGGATCCCGGTATTTCGATAAAGCTCACTTGAGGCGTACGTTCAATGACTTGTCTGACGGCCCGCATGCGCTGCCGGGCATCATATGAGCCTTCTGGTCCGCTTACGGTATAGATCCGATCGTAGCCTTGGTTCAACAAGTACTCCATCGCCAGCGTCGCACCCGCTTTATTATCGAGCAGCACCTGATTTACATTGTCGTGCTGTAGCTCCCGATCCAACACAACCAGCTTATGGCCGCGTTCGGCAAATTGGAGAAGCTCTTCGTCTGTAAGTGTCGCATCGAGAATAATGGCGCCATCGAACGTTCGCTCCGGAATTAACCGATGTGATTGACGCCCGCTACAGACGATGAGATCGTAGCCCTTGCGACTGAGCTCATCTTTGACGCCCTGAAGCAAATCTCCATAAAAGTGACCATAATAATCTGTCAGGTACATGCCAATGAGCATGGACTCCCGCTTCTTAAGCATCCGGGCAGCTCCATGGGGAACATAACCCATATCGCTAGCGATGGTCGATATTCGCTCGGCCGTCTCCTTCGTGATCCGTTCACTGCCATTCAGTGCGTAGGATACAGTCGATATGGAGACACCTGCCTTCTTGGCAATATCCTTAATACTGACCACGATTCGCGCTCCCTTATTTACTTCCTTTTACTTTCGAAACGTTTCAACAGAACGCTAAAACCTACATTCCAGCTTCATTCAACAACGTATTTTATTGAGTATTTTAATTTTAGATCATTATTTGGCTGATTTCAACTTGAAATGAACGTTTGACGAGTACAAAATACGGATTTATAATCATCGTAGAAACGTTTCGACAACTAGTGATTATGAGAAAGAGGGTACACATAAGATGTCCAATTCTGCTTCAGGCTTACCAGCATCCTCACACGAGAAGCTTCCTATGCACGTTTATCTCGAACGAATGACGCTAGACGAGAAAATCGCCCAGTTGATCCAGCTCGCTGTTCCCTTCTTCGAAGGTGCTTCAGATGCGGGCTTAATTACCGGTCCTATGGCCTCTCTCGGCATTTCTGAGCAAACCGTACATAATGCCGGATCAGTTCTCGGTATGGCGGGCGCGCAAGAAACCATCAACGTGCAACGCAAGCATTTGGAAAACAATCGATTAGGAATTCCCCTTCTAATGATGGCGGATATTGTCCACGGCTTCAAAACGATTTTCCCCGTTCCGCTCGCAATCGGTTGCTCTTGGAACCTGGAGCTAGCAGAACTCAGCGCGGAAATCGCTGCCAAAGAAGCATCCGTCTCGGGCGTTCATGTCACTTACGCACCTATGGTCGATCTCGTACGTGACCCTCGTTGGGGACGTGTAATGGAATCGACTGGAGAAGATCCTTACCTGAACTCGCTGTTCGCGAGAGCGTTCGTCCGCGGCTTCCAAGGATCAGACCTAGCGGGAGATCAAGATCGGGTTGCCGCTTGCGTCAAGCACTTCGCAGCCTACGGCGCTGCTGAAGCAGGTCGTGATTACAACACGGTGGACATCTCTCCGCGTCAGCTTCGTGAGTTCTACTTGCCCGCCTATAAAGCAGCGCTTGATGAAGGCTGCGAAATGGTCATGACGGCTTTCAATACAGTCGACGGCATACCGGCCACAGGCAATGAGCCCCTTATGCGTAAGCTTCTGCGGGACGAATGGGGCTTCGATGGTATTCTGATTTCCGACTGGGGCGCGGTAAAGGAATTAATCGCGCACGGCATAGCGGCTGATGAGTCGGAAGCGGCACTAAAGGCTATAAGAGCGGGCGTTGATATTGAAATGATGACTGCCTGCTATACACATCACTTGAACGAGCTTATCAGCAACGGCGAAGTGAGTGAATCGTTGATTGATGAATCGGTGCTCCGCATCTTGCAATTGAAGGACAAGCTAGGCTTGTTTGAAAATCCTTACCGCGCCGCAGATCCAGTACGCGAGCAGGAAATCGTGTTCAGCGACGCTCATCGCGCATCTGCTTTGGAGCTAGCTCATAAGTCTTGCGTATTGCTTAAGAATGACGGCATTCTGCCTCTTAAGCCCTCGCAACGAATTGCAGTCATCGGTCCATTCGCCCGCAGTGGTGATCTGCTCGGACCTTGGTCTTGGACTGGCTCACAGGATGCCATCATCCGCCTGTCTGAAGCGATTCGTGGCAAGCTAATTAATCCTGCCGTCATGACAGTCGCAGACGGTTGCGGAATCGACACTGCTACCGAGGAGCAATGGTCGGAAGCGGCAACTGCGGCGCAAGAAGCAGACGTTATCGTCCTCGCGCTAGGCGAGGATTCTGACATGAGCGGCGAAGCTGGCTGCCGTGCAGATATACGACTACCGCAAGTTCAGCTAGAACTCATTCGTCGCGTACAAGAGCTAGGCAAACCGATCGTTGCCGTGTTGTTCAACGGGCGTCCGCTTGATCTCCATGGCGTATTCGAGGAATCTAATGCTGTACTCGAAGCCTGGTTCCCTGGCTCCGAAGGTGGCCTTGCAGTCGCTGACTTGCTGTTCGGCGATGCCAATCCATCCGGCCGCCTGACGATGTCATTCCCGTTCAGCGTTGGACAAGTACCTGTCTATTACAACGCCTTCAATACAGGACGCCCACAAGGTGCAGCCGACGCGCAAGTCCGGTATGTCTCGCAATACTTGGACATTCCGAATGAGCCATTGCTACCCTTCGGCTTCGGTCTTAGCTACGCGTCCTTCGAGTATGCGGATGCCGCGCTGTCTTCAGATACGATGACACCAGAGCAGACTCTTTCCGTCACGGTTCGAGTGACGAATACGGGAGCCGTCGCAGGCGTCGAAACCGTTCAGCTCTACGTAAGAGACGTCTCTGGTGAAGTCGTCCGTCCGGTTAAGGAGCTCAAAGGATTCCGCCAAATCGAGCTGCAGCCAGGCGAGAGCCGCGAAGTAGCCTTCGAATTGACTGAGGAGCAGCTGCGGTATTATCATTCCGATCTATCTCATTCCAGCGACGCGGGCGCATTCGTCGCATTCGTCGGAGCAAGCAGCCGGGACAATGCTTCGCTTCCATTCCGTCTCGTGAAGTAGAACTACGCTCAACAAGAAGACCGTCAGTTCATCCTGACGGTCTTTTTAGGTTTATCCGTGATTATTTTCAGCTCGTGATTGGATTCCCCTGCCCTCTCACTTCAATTATCATTTCTAAAGAACGAAAAAGCATAGCTGCCGCTACCAATCTCAATCACAACCGCAGCATCCTCAACCTTTACAGACTTTAGCCCCGAATGATCCTTAACCGGATTCCCGCCTTCAGTCAATCGTTCCAAGCTCGCCCCCGGAAGATAGACGATTGCCGTCGTATTTGCTGGCACTTTAACCATTTGAATGACCTGATTCCCAATAAGTCTCCATTCCGTCACGATTGTACCGTATACAGACTCATATTGGGCCCTTGCGTAAGTTAACCCGCAATCCAAGTCAGGCTTGATCACGATGCGCTTATATCCAGGGAGTGCATGATCTAAGCCTGCAACTCTCCTGTACAACCAGTCCCCGACACATCCGAAAGCATAATGGTTATAAGACACGTTCGTTACCTTGCCATCTGGCATGATTGCCTGCCACGCTTCCCAAATCGTTGTCGCACCTTTCTCAACTTCATAGAGCCAGGAAGGGCACTCTGTTTGATACAACAAACGATATGCCACATCGCTTCGCCCGTTATCGCACAACACATCCAAAAGAAACGGGACGGACAGAAACCCAGTATCCAAACGATTGCCGTTCTCTTCAATCAAGGTAACCAATTGATTTAGAACTAGACTGCGTGCATCTTCCGGGATCATATTCATTTGCAATGCAAGCACGTAAATGCCCTGAAAGTGTGCTTTAAGCCTCCCACTCTCGTCCAAATATTCTTCGGCAAATGCCGTGCGAACCTTACTATTCAATTCCGCATATCTCTGGGCATCCGCATTCCATCCAAGTAACTGCGCAATCTGACTCATCAGTTGTGTCGAATAAGCGTAAAAACAAGTGGATACAAGCTCCTTCGTGGCAAAAGCACTCTGCATCATATCCACGCCTTTACCATCTTTGCTGACGCTCATGCTTGGAATAAGCCAATCCCCGAAATGAAATCCGGTATTCAATAAGTACCGCTGACGCTCTCTTCGCTCAGGAGTCATGGATCCGTCATCGGTTTCCGGCAGTCCGTTATATGCAGACCGTTCAATATAGTTTAACCAACCTGCCATCATAGGATAGTTTTCCTGCAAAACCCTCATATCACCATATCGCTCGTAGAGCACCCAAGGTACGATAATGCAGGCATCTCCCCATCCCGCCGAAGAATCCGTCGACATTAGAGCGACGATTTCTTCATATCCCTTCATATATGGCACAACGATAGGAACCTGTCCATCCTCCCTCTGTTCAACTGCTGCATTGCGCAGCCATCTGGTCAGAAAAGAATTCACGTCGCGATTAAAGCAAGCTGTCGGGGCAAACACTTGTATATCTCCCGTCCATCCCGCGCGTTCCCGCTGAGGACAATCCGTTGGAATAGAGAGCATGTTGCCGACTTGACTCCATTGAATATTAGCCTGCAGCTGGTTAATCCGCTCATCCGAGCATTCGAATTCCCCTGTCGGACGAAGGTCGGAGGACAGCACAACCCCCGTGAAATCGGCTGTATCCAGCGTTCCGGGATATCCGGTTACTTTGACGTAACGAAAGCCATGAAAGGTAAAACGCGGCTCGTAAACTTCCTCTTCCGCCCCTCGAGCCACATAAATATCCGTCTGATCTTTGTATCGTCCGATAATATTGCACAGGAAGTTGCCATTCTCGTCCAGCACTTCTCCATGCTCAAGTTTAATTTCCGTCCCGAATGCTGCCCCGCGCACGCGCATACGAACTCTGCCTGCAATAACTTGCCCAAGATCAACAACCGTTTCTCCTTTAGCCGTATGCAATACAGTAATCGGCTCTATTTCCTGCATGACCCGAACCGGCTCGCCATAAGCGGCGATTAAACAGCCGCGGTCATGCTCCACCTCGCGCACTGCTTGCCAGTTTTTGTCGTCATAAGCTGTCGTGCTCCATCCGGCTATCTCTAAACGGGCATCGTATCGTTCACCGATGAATAGATCGGAATAAACAAGCGCTCCGGTATTCGATTTGAAGCCCCGGTCTGTGATGACCGTTTGTCTCCGACCATCCGCATAATCGATCTCCAACTGCATAAGCAGCGCCAACTTATTACCGTACTGGCAGTTATCGCCCATTAGCCCGACTCTACCCGCATACCAACCGTCCGCTAGCGTCGCTGCGATCACATGATCGCCCTTCGTCAGCACATCGGTTACATCATAAGTCTGGTATTGCAAATAAGCTTGATAGGCTGTCATTTCCGGCGCCAGTTCCTGGTCCCCAACACGAACTCCGTTTAACTCAAGCTCATAGATGCCATGCGCCGTCGCATAGATCCGCGCCCGCTTAACCCCTGGCCCAACCTTAAAGTGCTTGCGAAGTATTGGACAAGGATGAAGGCGCCCGACATCCGTCAGTACTAATCCCTTGGCTCGATCATAAAAGTCCATCCGCGACTCTTCAATCACCGGCTGTTGTTCCGGTTCAATCCATAGCGCGACCCAATCCTCAGGATGGAGCAGCCCTATTTCCCAGAAGGCGACCTCGCTCCAAGGCGATGTCTCCCCCTGATCGTCCCATACCCGCACTTTCCACTCATATCGGCATCTTGATCGAAGTTTAGGTCCAGCATATTCGCAATGGATGGAGCTGTCCGTCAGCACCTTGCCTGTATCCCACATGACATCTTCGCCATCGAAAACGACGATTTGATATCCGGTTTGCGATACTCCGCGACGAACGGAGCTCAGCGTCCAACTAAATCTTGGGATAGCAATATCGATACCTATCGGATTAAACATTGATTCGCATCTTAGCCCTTCAACGACAAGCTCGTTTGAAATTGTCATTTTATCACGTTCCTCTCCCATTAACCCTTAACGGCTCCACTAGCAATCCCCTGAATGAAATGCTTTTGCAGCAATATAAAAAGCAAGATCAACGGGAGAGAACCAATAACCACAGCCGCGAAAATCAACATCCAATTGTTCGAATATTCACTCGTGAACGTAAATAACGACAAAGGAACGTTCCGCATCGCCTTGTTTTGCAGAAACAACATCGGAATGAAGAAGTCATTCCATATAAAAAGACTATTAATAATAACCACAGTAGAAGAAATCGGCTTAATTAATGGAAACAGGATGACCCAAAACAGCCTAAACGGCCCGCAGCCGTCGATTTGCGCGGATTCTTCGATCTCGCGCGGCACCGTCTTGAAAAAAGAAACATATAAAAAAACGGCAAATGATATCCCCATCGCACTATAAATCATGATTGCACCCGCATACTCCCCTATCAGGTGCAGCGCCTTTAATAGCTTATAGAGAGGAATCATAGCGAGCTGAAACGGCACCATAATCCCGGCAAGAAAGTACACATATAACATCGCCGACCATTTCTCCGTTCTTCTTGCCAACGGATAGGCAGCCATTGAACTCAATATGACAATCAAGATCACGGAGGTCGCCGTTATCAGAATACTGTTCATGAACGAATGCCCCAGATTCGCTTGCGTCCAAGCTTTCCAATAATTCGCGAATTGCAGCGAGCTTGGCCAACTTAATGGACTTAACTGCAAATCTATGGGGGATTTCAACGACATAGTCACGACAAGGTAAAACGGAATGAACACCACAATCGACCAGATTAGAAGCACAGCAGGAAGAAACATGCGTTGGACTCTCATATCAGTACTCCACCTCTCTTCTGCGAAGAAGGGTTACCTGGATGAGCGAGAAGATTAGAATGATCACAAACATTAGGATCGCAATCGCATTTGCATATCCCATCTGATTCATACCGAACGCTTGTCTATACAGCATAAGCGCTAAGTTTTCCGTTGCTCCTCCAGGCCCCCCGTTTGTCATTACGAATAAAATATCAAAGAGCTTAAGTCCGACGATCATCGTTACGACCATGTTAACTGTAAAAGCGGGAGCAATGAGCGGAAAAGTAATATGCTTGAATCGGCTTAACGCTCCCGCCCCATCTATATTGGAAGCCTCATACATGTCGCGCGGAATGGATTGCAGTCCTGCAACGTATATAATCATGCTGAAAGCTACCCATTGCCAAATATTGGCGAATATTACGCTATAGATTGCCAGCTTCTTATCTCCAAGCCAGTCCTGTGTCCAATCTGAAAGGCCAATAAATTCTAGAATAGAGTTAATTACGCCAAAAAGCGGATTATACATATAACTCCAGATATATCCGATCGCAAGCGGGCTTAACAACGCGGGAAATAGAAACCACACACGCATAACGCGATTAATCCTTCCCGTACCCTGAAGCCCAAGCGCCAATAAAAGTCCGATTACGTTCTGAAAAACGGTTACTAGAAGCGCGATAATAAAGGTGTTCTTTAACCCGCTCCACACTGCCTTATCCTGAAACATCCTCTGGAAGTTGTCCAAGCCGATGAACTCCATCGTGGAGTCGAGTCCGTTCCAATCGGTCATACTGTAATAAAAGCTGCTAATAACCGGAAAAACCAAAAACAAAGTAAAGATTATAAAAGCCGGCATTAGAAATACACCATCGAACCCTATTCGCTTCATGCTGCCCCTCCTTAAATGCAAGGCGCAAATGCTACCTGCCATTTGCGCCCCCCTGAAACCTTTTATTTTTTCTTACTTGCATTATAGGCTTTATCCATCTTGTCCAGCATATCTGGAATCGAACCCCCGGAGAATATGCCCTGGATGCCTACAAACATTTCCGGCTGCACAGCCGCTGGCCAATTCTGATCCAGGAAGGAGTATGTTCCCGTTTTCAAGCTGGGCTCGATTTCCATTAGAGCCGGATCCAAATTTGGCGTAACATCGGTGAATGCCGAGAACCCTTGAATCGTATCCAAAATGACCTTCATACTCTCCTGCGATGCTACGAAATCCAAATACTTCTTCACTTCATCCGGGTACTTGGTTTTGGAATAACCACCCGCGAAGAGCGCAGGTCCGGTCGAAACCCATACCGGTTCACCTGTCTTAACATAAGGCAAAGGGAACATTCCCCAATCCACATCCGGATTGGCTGCTTTCAATGCTGGCACGAGTGCGTTAAGACTTACAGTCATCGCGATCTTGCCCGCGCTCATTAATTGAAGAATCTGATCATTAGACGTCCCGAGCGCACCCTTGTTAATATAACCCTGCTTATCCAGATCGACATAATCCTTCATCATCTGTTCCCAATTCGAACCGGCAAAGGTTTGTTTCCCTTCAGCCATCTGTTGGTCGAAATCGATATTGTCACGATAAATCGCGGAAGCTGCCATTGCGTAAGGAACCATCTGCGTCACGAATTGATCCTTCAATCCCATTCCGATCGGAATGAGTCCGGCATCCTTCAGCTTTTGGGCGGTTTGAAGAAAAGCTTCCCAATCAGTCGGAAGTTCTAACCCCAGGTCCTTAAATAATTTCTTGTTGTATATAACGCCTATAACATTCTGGCTACGAGGCAGACCATAAACTTTGCCATCGGTGGTCGCTGAACGAAGCGCCCCCGGCGTGAGCCGGCTTACCCAGGGCTGGTCGCTTAAATCGAGTAAATACCCGGCATTGACGAAAGGATCTTTTTTAGTTCCTGCGAAAATGGTGAATATATCCGGGGCATCACCGGAAGCCAGCTTTGTTTTGATAACGGTTTCAAATTGGTCAATCGGAGCGCCTTCATACTCAATTTTAATATTCGGATATTTTTCTTCGAATCTGCGGTTGATTTCTTCCAGATTCATATTCGCGTTATTGATAATATACTGCTTTAGAACAACCTGCTTTTCCCCTGGCGAAGAGGCAGCCCCTGGCGAGGCTTCTTCTCCAGCCGTATTGGAATTTCCCCCACCGCAACCTGCTAATACAATCAGCAAAGCTAAGCAACATGCGGTAATGCTCATTTTTGTACGATTAATCACCTTGGTGACCTCCCCTATATTTGGAACTGTCTTCATTATAAAAGGCGCTCTGTCCTACGGCTTCCGGTTAACTTGTTCATTTCGGGGGGAGGATTTTGCATGATTTCAGATATTCGGACGGCGTTAAGCCGGTATATTTCTTAAATTGCTGGCTGAAATATTTGCTATCCTCGTAACCGACACGCTCACTGACCTGCGATACGCTAAGGGTTTCCAGCTCTAGCAATTGTTTGGCTTGATCGATTTTTACGCGAATTAAATATTCCGAGAAATTCATGCCCGCCTCAGCCTTGAACAGTCGGGACAGATAGCTGACGCTGATATGGTGCTCTGCAGCGAATTGAAGCAAAGAGTCCGTACGATGATAACCATGACGGATCTGACCCATCAGCTTATGGACTAGCTCTCTAGGCTCCTTGCCCGCGCTGCCTAAATTCCACAAAAACTCCAACAGCCATTTCTCTAGTGAGTCTGCCAATTCACTATAGGAGGCAATGCTCATTAGCGTATCCATAATGATTTCCATATCGATATAGGGGGAGCTTCGATCCGGCATTAGCTTAAATTGAAGAGCCGTGAACATATCGTTAACCAGACTACCAATTTCTTTGGCAGGCACTTTCAGTATGCGGATCTGAATGACGATCCGATCTATTTGCGGACGAATATGCTTGAGCTCGCGAGTCGCTATTAAAGCCTCCAGAGCCCGGATTTGATTCCATACGGCGATCATATCTATTGCAGAACACTCGGCTGTCAAATACGTATATGTGCTGCTTTCCAATCGAATTTGCTGCTCCAGCATCTTGACGGCTCGGGCAAAAGCTTCGTGCGGAAGCTCATCATCTTTCTTAAGGACAGCAATGGAGTGCACACTCAGCTCTTGATTTACGTAAGCTGCATGCAATTGCTGAACGCTTTGTTGAATAAACGTCCCCTTAGTTCCTTCATGACTAGGGAACAACACTACTTGGATGTGTGAATTAGGGTAGACCATATGAACCACAAAAGGTAACTCGGCTATTATATCTTTGGTGATCGGCTCGTACGCTACCCACTTATGCGCGGATCGCAAATTACTTATCGCAGAAACCATAATGATCCATTGTCCGGACAATGCTTGGATTTGTTCCGAATGAGGATTGCGGCCCTCCAACTCCCGAATCATTTTCCAATTATCAGCCTTCCGCTTCTCCTCGCGTCGAACGGACAACTGCTCAAGAATAGAGCCCACCGCGGCAAGCAGCGAGTTTTGCTTCCAAGGCTTAACCAAATAATCCCTCACTCCAAGTTGAAGACCAGTGCGCGCATACGCAAAATCATCATAGCCGCTAATAATAATAGCCTCGACGTCGGGATTTAGCTGCTGGATTTGGCGAATCAGTTCCAGACCATCCATTCCCGGCATGCGAATGTCTGTCACAATTAGGTCTGGGCAAAATTGCTTAGCCAATTCTAACCCTTGCAGGCCATTTACGGCGCTATATATAATATGGTCGGGTTCAAATGAATTGAGCAAACATTCGAGCTCTTCCAGTGCTATTGGCTCGTCCTCAACAACTAGAATGTTCATCGTGATTTACTCCTTGTCATGATTCATGTTGTCATTATAGGGGATGTGAATAGAGACGATAGTCCCTATGTGCTCATCGCTTTCCAAATGGAGCCCGTAAGGAGCACCGAACAGCAATCTGATCCTCTTATGAATGTTTAATAATCCAATACCCGACTTCGTCTCCGGTAGTTCATCCATAGAGATGTCGTTATCCTCCAGAACCTCATTAATGGACCTCACCCGATCCGGAGGCATTCCGACGCCCGAATCACTTACCGTGATCATCAATATCAGAGACCCGCTTTCCAGTTCCGGCTGAACCTGAGCGCTAAGCGTGAGGATCCCTCCCTCGACCTTTGGCTCAATTCCATGAATAATAGCATTCTCCACGAGAGGCTGAATAGACAGCTTAATGATTTCGGCACGAAGAAGAGTATCCGGAATGTAACATTCAAATTTCAGCCTATCCCGATAACGGACCTCCTGGATGCGGACATAGTTAAGAACGTGCTCCAATTCTTCCGCCAATGTCACCGGACGATTCCACCCTTTCATGCTATAACGGAACAAATCGGCCAAGTTTTCCGCCATATCCGCAACATCATGTGCTTGTTGCTTTCGGCTTAATGCCTTCATACTATTTAAGGTGTTGAACAGCATATGCGGATTGATTTGCGCTTGGAGCGCCATAAGCTTGGCATCCTTCTGACGGATATCCAGAAGGTATACCCGATGGATCAGCTTATCCACGCTCTCCAACATCATATTGAACACTCTGGATAGTCGCCCTATCTCGTCTTGTTGGCCGCTATCTTCTGCCCGCACCTTGAAATCACCAAGCTCCACGCGCTTCATCGTCTTAATTAATGAAGTTAACGGGCGGCTAATGCCGGCTGCCAGCATATAGGAAGCAGCAGCGATAACAACCAAAGTAATGATTCCCAGAAGAAGGATCAGGCTGCGGATTTTATCGGATTGATTAACAACATCCTTATTGGGCGCGAGAGCCAGAAGTGTCCACTTGTTATAGTTCGACTTGTTCTTGGAGAACAGATAACGGATTTCCGACCATTTCACGCTCCCTTCCTGATGCGTGAGCACGGATTCCAGCTCGTTAGGCAGCTTCTTTCCAGTCAATAGTTCCTCGCTGTCATACATGATATTCGCTTCAGAATCAAGCAGCATATATCGTAGAGGTAGATCTCCATCCTCTTTAGCAAGAGTCGCTTTAAACAACGTGGATTTCATCACTTGCGCCTGCATGTCTATTTTCAAATACCCTAGTTTTTTCCCCTCAGAGAAATCATTAATGGGACGAATCAAGGAGAACACCTGCTGAGGATTGCGTAATACCGTAGATTCGGGTCCCGTCGGCCAGTAGATAAAGGGATCCGCCTTTCCTTCACGTATCTTTGAATACCAGGGTTCTTGAAGTATGCTATAGTCACTAGAGATCCCTGAGCCTTTGGCAATGCTGAATACCCGGCCGTCATCAGCAAACAAATAGACACCTTGTATATACGGCCACGGGGAGGTGAATTGAACCATCCGGGACATCATTTCGTTATTGTCATACTGCACGCCATACTCGGAAGAAGATTGTCGTAATATACGTTGAATAATCGGATCACTGAAAATGGCCAGAGAAAGCCTCTCCATATCCTGAAGGTAAAGTTCCACGGTTGTCGTCATCTGCGCAAGCGATGTATGGACCAGTTCCAACGTCCGGCTGGTGTACTCTCTCTCTGTGTGAACATAGGTTAAGCCGCCCAAACCAAAGATAGCCACGAAAAACAAAAGCGTAAATGTCCCTGCTATCTTGTTCTTCACCCGCCAATTGTTCCAATTCACAATCCTTCCTCCTCGCTGTACCCCTATCATCGCTTTTAGTCAATTCAACCTATAAAACAAGAGAATAGCATACATCATTACACAGAGGAAATGGAAGTGAACTAGTAACCATAAGATTAGTTTTAAATAGAAAGCGGCAGTCTTTAACATGCTACTCCTGTTAAAGACTGCCGCTTTGTTTTAATCTGTATTAATCTGTCTACATCATAAGTTTATTTAGATAACAATCTCGAGATGATTACGACTGCTTCGGCCCGCGTAGCCGAGAGATTAGGTTTAAAGCTGCCGTTGGATCCAATTACGATTCCTTCGTTTAAGGCTAACGCAACCAAATCGGTTAAAGAATGAGGAATGGCTTTCGCATCATTGAATTGCGTCAGTGTCTTGTCTAAATCTATTACGTTGGTATAGCCTTTGACATTCTTCAGCACCCTTGCGGCAATGGCGGCCATTTCAGCCCGGCTAATGACTTCGTTGGGAGCGAACCGGTTATTGGTACGTCCGGAGATAATGCCGGCTTTTAACGCCGCCGCTACTGCGGATTGATACCAGTCGTCTGATTTCACATCACTGAACGTTAAACCAGCTACCGACTCCTCTTCCAAGTGGAATGCCCTTACGATCATTGCCGTAAACTCCGCGCGAGTTACCTTATCGTTCGGAGCAAAATGACCGTCCCCGCGACCTTCCGCAATTCCCTTAGCCGCAGCGATTCCAATTGCTTTCCCAGCCCAAGCTTGCACGCTGGCAATGTCGTTGAAATCCACCTTATTTTCAACAACAACATAAGTCGAAAAAGTTCTGCGCTCGGCTTCAAAGTATTTCGTCGCCGGGTTGTAATTACCGCCGTAATACTCCAGCTTCCCATCGATCACTTTGGCAAGCACAAGCAAATCAGTATCTACGCCCGCTACGCTTGCAATCGGCAGTTTGACGATGACAGGCACCGTAAACTTCATTTTGCTATTCGCAGTGTTAATAAATTCAAAATCATAAACATCCGAAACTACCTTCTGATGCGTAACATCCGTTGCAATAGCTGGCGCCTTCTTGTTCATATGCAGAGTCGTACTCCCATTAAGTTGATTAACATCAACCGTTATTATGACCCCGTTTAACTTAATGGAAATCGAAGCAAAGCCCGAATCTTTCATTTTTTGAATAAAATCTGCACCTATCTTTATTTCGGCATTAGGTGAGGACTGTTCGCCTAAATCAAGAGTTACTGCTACTCTAGCAGGCTCGGCTTTCGGATAATACTGGGCTAATTGAGCGTTTAGTTTAGCAGCATTGCTAGTAACAGTTGCGAATACGTCATTAAATAGATTTGCATTCAGATCGAATGTTGACTTATCGCCATTCAGCTTAGCTAGATTAGTAATCTTAATTATAGATTGCTTTTCGATTGCGGCTTCAACAGCATCTGTTGCTTTGCTTTGAGAATTCAACTCTTTAAGCGTAGCCTCTATTTCTTTACTTGAAGCAGACGCAATGCTTAGCTCTAAAACAACAATTGGCATCGTTGGTATAGTCGACGAAGATGTTGATGATGGCGGTGTTGGATCCTGCGTAAAAATTAAGGTTGTAACCAACCCTGCCGGAGCTCCTGTGCTCCGATTTGCTGCTATACGCACAAGTAACGTATGGCTGCCGGTTAGGTCTAAAGCATTAAAGTTTTCCGCATTGTACATTACATAGTTTGCGTCATCCAGCTTGTATTCCATCGCTGTTGTTAAGCCCGTCACCGTATTCGTGACATCATCCAAGGTCACATTAGGAGCAGCAGGCGTCGCCCGTATTGGATTGTATACCTCCAATTCCGATATGGCCATTTCTAACCCGGTCTGATTGGGACCGTCCGGCTTCACGGCAACAACTCGAACATACCTGGCCTTCGTCTCAGCGATCGTATTATCGCTTGTTCCCGAAGTAAATCCTGTAACTTGCTTCACCGTTGTGAAGGTAATCCCATCTGTCGACGTTTTAATATCAAATTCTGTCGCATACCAGTTACTCGGCATTTTCACGACGATTCTGTCCACGCTATGCTTGGCACCCAAATCTACTTGCAGCTGCCATAAATGTTGACCGTTCGCAAATGCAGACGTAGCTGAATCTCCATCAACCGCTTTGTTTGCTTCAAATCCAGGCCACATGCTGGCCGTGCTTCCATCCGCAAAAAAGGCCTTTGCCGGTTGGTTTAATGCCAGATTCTCGCCCGGTCTTGGCATGGGATCTGTCGGCTCTGTCGGTCCTTCGCCTTCACTTAACTCACTGCTTATGGTTACAGGCGCCGAATAGGCGTAGACACCCATATACCCTGCCGACGTAACTTTACCTACTCCGTTATCGATTAGATCGATAATTTTCCTACTGTCTACATACACGACGAGCCTTACGCCCTCTGCCATGTTCTTTGCTCCGAACTGCACCAGATGTTTCTTATCCATCTCGAACACGTTGTTAGGCAACGTTCCTTCGCTTCCTATAATCCCGTCAATATTACCGTAAAATACAGTACGTACGCCGTCATTGAATCTTTGCAGTTCGACTTCTCCCGGTTTGAAAACGAGAATGTACCCTTCGTTCGCAGCATCCCATACAGCTTTATCCGCTAATTTTTGTCGAATACTAATGGCCGGCCATTCAACGCCACCCGCAGAAGCGGATTTCATATTAAATTCAAGCAGCTCATTTTGGAACGTCCTGCCGCTATAAGCAGTAGAACCATTACTTATCGTAATACTTCCATCTGCCCCATCTTCAACTCCGACTCCGCCCTTATACCAGTTGTCAAAATCGGCGATTTCATCAACGATGTTATACAAAGCCGGTACTGCTCCCAATGTAACCGGTGCCGAATAAGCGTAGACGCCCATATACCCTGCCGAAGTCACTTTACCTGCTCCGTTATCGATCAGATCGATGATCTTCCTACTGTCTACGTACACGACAAGCCTTACACCCTTTGCCGTGTTCGTTGCGCCGAACTGCACCAGATGTTTCTTATCCATCTCGAATACGTTGTTGGGCAAAGTTCCCTCGCTTCCTACAATCCCGTCAATATTGCCGTAGAATACAGTACGTACCCCGCCATTGAATCTTTGTAATTCGATTTCACCCGGTTTGAAAACCAAAATATACCCTTCGTTCGCAGCATCCCATAAAGCTTTATCCGCTACTTTTTGACGAATGCTGATCGCTGGCCATTCAACGCCACCCGCAGAAGCCGATTTCATATCGAACTCCAGCAATTCATTTAAGAAGGTCTTCCCCGTATACACGGATGAGCCATTGTTGATGACAAGGCTTCCTTCCAACCCATTCTTGGTAGAAGCTCCATCCACATTCCAATGATCGATATCGGCGATTTCGTTATTGAGACTATAACCTCTAATGAGGGATTCTGGTGATTCTTTCGTAACGAATACTTTCCATGTTTTACTGAAGGTCCCTTCGTCATCTTGTACGACATAAGTGACCGTCTGGCTGAAATTCCTTGCCTCGGTAAGATCGGAAGTACTATAGCAATCCTCCGACACCTCTGCATCCGGGATCAGATTTGTAATATCTATATCTTCTTTTACGGTTATCAGTATTTCTTTCGTGCCGTTGTTCATCGTTGTTTTTAACTGTCCAGGCAGATTGAATTTAGTAAAGTCACATGCTGCCGGTACCGCGTCGAACTTCAGATTCGGATTCCAATTCACATTACTCAAATCTGCATTATCATCTGCATGAACGACAAAACGAACACGATCTCCTTTGAGTATCTTCAAATAGAGTTGATTACTGATCTTTTCTCCTGGAGATACGGTCTTTGGTCCCCACACGACAACATCATTTTTATAAACGCTTGCGGTAACCGTAGCACCATTGCTGAGATCCGGAGCAGGAACCGGCACTGTCGTTGGATTGTATACTTCCAACTCCGATATGCCCATTTCTAGCCCAGTCTGATAGGGACCATTCGGCTTCACGGCAACGACTCGAACATACCTGGCTCTCGTCTCGGCAATCGTATTATCGCTTGTGCCCGAAGTGAACCCTGTTACTTGCTTAACCGTTGTGAAGGTAGTCCCATCCGTGGACGTTTGAATATCAAATTCTGTGGCATACCAGTTCCCCGGCATTTTCACGACAATTCTACCTACCCTATGAATGCCACCCAAATCCACTTGCAGCTTCCATAAAAATTCACCGTTCGCGAACGCAATGGTATCCGCTTTTCCGTCAACCGCCTTGGACGCTTCAAATCCTTCATACATGGTGGCACTGCTGCCATCCGAGTTATAAGCTGTTGCCGGTTGGTTTAATGCCAAGTTCTCGCCCGGCCTTGGTGTCGCATCTGTCGGTTCTCCGCTTACCTCCCCGTTGCTTATCACATCAGACAGTCTCGCGTATCCCCTCGTTGATGCAGTCCATTCCTTGCTTGAATTGCCGTCTTGGTCCAATGTTGGCCAAGAGCCTTGAAGATGGCTTGTAAGAGGCGAAAGATCCCAATAAGCTGGTTCTAGTCCAGCATTGTTAATGATCGCTTGTGCTTCAGTCGGCCAATTGCCATCCGTTATAGTCGTATTGTTAGTTAAGGTGCAGTTCGTGCACGCATTGGCCATATTCGCCGTATCAGAGTAATTATCATGAACGGTGTTGTCATGGATCGTACCTGTCCACATGGAAATCCATCTTCCCGTTTGCTTAACTACGTTGTGGTGAATATTGAAATAGGCGCTTCCTTCATCCGGATAAATTCCCCAGCCTCCATATGATCCGTACATATTTTGCAAATAGTTTCCGCTTATCGTTGAATTCGGCTGAGCACTTAACGTGTAAATGCCTCCACCGTCTCCAAGAATATTCATGAGATCGTGAACGTAATTGTTCGTGATTTGATTATTTTGCGCATAGGAATTCGTTCCCCAGCCCCAGCCTTGAGAAATACCCGAATAAGGCAAGTGGGATACCTCGTTATGCGTAATCGTAGAGTAGCTGGTATACCCTCCAAAGATACCTACTGCGTCAAAATATTCTGCACCTGCGCGTGTAATGTAATTATTCGCAATGGTGTGATGGGTATTGCGCTCCCTAATGTCAGTTGGGTTAACAACGTTAGGTGTAATCTCGCCGATCCGAATTCCGCTTGCGGATATATCCTCGAATACATTGCCGACAATTGTGTTGTTCTGGCTTCCATATTCGAAAACCAAGCCAATCCCGCCTAAGTGGGTAAACGTATTGCGCTCCAATGTTACAGATTTCGCTGCACGGAAGGTGACGTTACCCGGCGTATTCGTTAAATTTTGAGTAGCGGCTGTATGAACTCCCGTATAAGTAAATCCAGCCTGAAGCGGAACATATCCGTCATTTGTACTCGGCTGCATCCAAGTCGCGTAAGCGAACGTAAGACCGATAATACGCACGTTGTGAATCGGAGTATTCAGCGTTCCCGTTCCGCTGAGCAGCGTTTGCAAAGTCGGGGCGACGACTTCTGCCGAAGCCATGCTTTCTCCTGCACGCGGTTTGTAATATAAGTAACCTGCCGTCCGATCCAAGTACCATTCGCCTTCGGAATCCAACAACTCATAGGCATTCTCGAGCCAGGCAATAGATTTGATTCCTGGGGTATCGCTTAATTGCGAGTTGTTCCAGCAGTTGTTTTGCATCGTAATGGTCGTTCCTACAATCGATGAAACCGGACAGCGGAAGTTTTTCCAAGCGTTAAAGCTAACCACTTCTATTTGGTTTTGATTCCCCCAGCTGGCCATCGTTGCATTTGGTGCAATAAAGCCCGTAGCCGTTTTCGTGAAACCGTCAGGATTATGCTCGCCTTGCGCTCGTGTCGCCCGAACCCCGTTCACATATAGCTGCCGAGTATTCAGCGTTGTGCCGACATTAGAGCGGTAAATATTTTTCTCAAAGTCTGATAAACTCCAGCCCGAGATCGTTTGTCCTCCGCTAAGTATCGGCGTTTCATCCGGATAGGCTTGATAGATGACGTCAAAGCCACCTGTACCGGAGTCTAGTTGAGTCAGTTGAAAAGTTGACGATAAGTTATACGTTCCATCGCGTAAATATACGACAATGTCTCCAGTCATATTGGTATTCATTGTACGTACCTTGGCTTGAGCACCAGTAAGAGAACAAGGAGCTTCTATGGAGCATGTACTCCCGCTTCCTGTGGGCGATGCGAAAAGGGATGTTGCTGTTGTAGCTGCAGCTGAGCTTTGAGGAAACGAAGAAAGGGACATTAATAATGTAGAGCAGCCAAGCACCAAGCTCATTAATATCTTAAAAGCCTTCATTTATACCATTCCTCCAATTCATATTTAAAATCACTTTTTGTAAGCGTATTCATAAAACTGAGGACAGAAGGCAAAAGTCTTTGCTAGAGTTGCTTCGATACAATCGAACGATGAGGATATAGGCGCTGCTACTACCAAAACAATAAAAATGTGGCGTTAACCGCTGCACACATTTTCATTGTTTTCTCTCGATAGAATCTACCGATTTTTCCCCCTACCAAGAATAGGTATCGTTTCTACGTATAGTCCATCACGGAAAGCGTACATCTGATCCGCCAAGTTAATCGGAGGACAAATATGATTCGGAATGATTTCCACGACATCTCCGATTCGCAATTCCGAAGCCCCATCCACATACACTGTTCCATGCTCTTCCGAGAGCGAACGAATGCTTGCTTCAGGATGACCACATATTTGTCCGTAACCCCCTTGTTTATATCCATCCTGCGACAGGGTTTTACTCCCCGCATCAATGATGATGCGCTCTCGCGTTGGATGAGCTACGACAGTAGCCATAACTCGGACCGCGCACTCTTCCTCTGTGGCACCGCCAACACCCATAACGTAACGATCATTGAATGCATACATACCCGGACGCATTTCCGTCGCAAAAGGAATTTCTTTAATAAAACGGGCAGTAGCCGTTGCACCAATGCTAATCTCTTCTATATAAATACCTTTTTTCTCTAAAGCTTGCTTAGTCTCATTCATCATTTCAGCATCTTGAATGGCGATCGCTTTAACATCCTCGTCACTGTCTTTGGCATAGGCTTGCCCCGTATGGCTCATAACTCCCTTAATATCTAGAAAAGGAAGCGCGGCAATCCGTTCAATATGAGAGACGCTATCCAGAGGACTGCGTCCCATGCGCTGCAGACCGGTGTCTATGTCCACATACACTGGAATTTTGCATTTGCGATGCTCGCCTACCTGGTTAATTCCTTTGGCAACCTCGATATCATCGAGTGCCACGGTTAGCTTGCATCGATTAAGCAAGGCATGAAATCGTTCGAGCTTTGTCCTTCCGATCAGAGGGAAAGCAATTAGAATATCTTCAATACCGTGGTCGGCCATTACCTCTGCCTCGCCAAGCTTTGCGCACGTAATTCCCGTTGCTCCCGCATCCAATTGCATCTGCGCGATCCGTGGACTTTTGTGCGTTTTGGTATGGGGTCTGAGCTTAACTCCGGCTTCCGCAGCCAACTGCGCCATTCTCTTAATATTCCGTTCCAATATATCCATATCTACCGCTAGGAACGGGGTATCGCCGAGCAACCCTTCATCGCGTACAAACATACAATCACATCCTGTTCACATTATCCTTGAGACAGCGTGCCAGCAAATTACGAGTGATCTGCTGCACCCTTGAATCCGGCCCCTGTACCCGGCTAAACGTACCCGAGGCCGGAATATGTCCGGGCGGGTTACTTAATCCCTCTCCCCACCATATCGTCCCTGCGTTGAATACCCAATTGTTTCTAGGTCCCGGGTATATAGTTGCCGCATGTTTGGCGTCGCCAAATGTGTGACTACCATCCGCATTGTCCCGAACTTCATCCGCTATTCCGATCAGCTCGCTATGGGCTAGAATTTCCAAGCCTTCTATTTCCTTGAGCGGCAAACCATGATACTCCCAACCGATCAACCCAGGGATGCTGTCACCCGACTTCATGCCTGTGCCCTCGAACACCCAATGCTCCGGATTTACGACCGTCCAATCTCCATATCCTGAAGCAAACGATGCCGCCCCCATCAATTCATGCTCATCCATAAACCGCTTCCGGCGCGCAAATGAACGAAACGGTGCTCCCTCGTCCCCGTATGGGATAATCTCGTGATATACGGCGTTCCCTGAAAGAAAGAGCAAGCTGACTCCTGCATCACGAGCATTGCACGCATGTTCATACATTTCCCTCGTCCAATATTCATCGTGCCCCGAAGATATGAATACTTGACACTTATCTAATAAACTAGCATCTCTATGAAGATCGAGATTGGAGCAGTACGTGACGTCATATCCTTCTGCCTCCAGCCAGTAAGCCAATGGAAACTCCCATAGGAGAAATTCACCGGAGCCGCCGGATAACGGCGAATCGACGACTTGAAAGTATTTGCTGTACGGACGATCAAAGCTGACCCGGACATTCGGACCGGTATACCAAGGCTCGACCCCATCATCATAGATCGAGCTCGTTCCCGGCCATTTGTTATACGCCTGCCAAGTCAGATCGCTCACTTGAACGAGAATTTCTGTCTTCCGTTGCTGCTTCACCACAAAAGTGATGTAGCTCTGGGCGCCCAACATTACATTCCGGGTCAGCTTCGCCAAGTAAACGCCACTGACCCATTCGTCAGGAACCTGCAAGGTCACAGATGGCCGCCATTTGCACTCCCGGAGCCTCTCTACCGACTCCATAGGAACTGTCTGTTCTTCTCCATCGAACGTCCCCAGACGTAATAGATGTCGACCGCCTGTTCCACCGTAATATCCAAGTCTATAAATATCCACTGTGAACGAACAAGCAGGGGACGTGCTTATCATGAAGTCAATGCTCTCCCCAGGGTAAACGCTTGTAAGGGAAGCGTACCCTTCAATAACAGCGGAACGAGCACCATGGATCAGAGAGGTTCCATGATTATGATCTATTTCCGTATAATCAAATTGATACTGGTTAAGCTGCCAGTTCAACGTTCCGGGCATTGCATTTTCCTTTACTGTTATGTTTTCCATGATCGTTCACTCCACATAGCTATTTATTCACTTCATATTTTCAGAAAATTGATCGATGAGAATGGCTCGGCATGGTGTTCCGCAAACACCGGGTATATTCAAAGGAAGCGAAATTAAAGTGAAAATTCCTTTGCCTACTCCACGCAAGCTAATTAGTGGAGCTAAAAGCAGCCGATCCTCGGCAAAGAATAGTCGATTGAGAACTCCATCGTCATTCCTCGGGTCCTGTACACAGGGTATATCGAGCCCGAGCAGGCTGAAATTCTGACTAACAACCCATTCCATCGCTTCCGGGAGAAAGAAGGGACATTCCGTAATAAAGCGAGGATCGTCCCAATACCGTTCCCAGCCGGTTGCAACTAGAAGAGCGTCACCCGGACGGATATCAGCTCCCGTTGCCTCGATTAGTTCAGCTGCCGTAATCGGTTCTAGCGGTTGTTTGTCCTTTAGCTGAGCGACGACTGCCCGATTAACGAATCGGTTCACTGGGACGTCGGCAATTTGCTCGCGATCGGCAAACAGATGATCGGCGGTCTCAATATACGTACCAGCCAGCGTGTGTAAGCTTAAGCGATGACCCTTCCAGCCCTCTGCTTCCAGAGAAGCAATGGGCTCGACCTCTACACTAGGAAGCGGATCGCCATATGACCACATCCCTGTTCGAATCGGCCCTGTGATATCAAGAACACGCATATTGTGAACCTTCTTTCTATAGCCTAACTCTCGTTCTAATCTATCGACTGAATAACTCGGCTTGCCGAAGGCATTCCCTTATACCAATAGCAGTCCACAAGACCTTCCTGCCCTTGGTATAACAATCGATCCTCGTCAAGCTCTTCCAGCCGCTCAATCGTTCCGCCCGCATAATCGGACAGTCGGCGGATCGCTGTTCTAATGCTGGCCAACAATCCTCCATATCGGAAATCGATGACCTCCCAGCCGAATGGCTTGTATAACTGCAGCCACTGGCTCAGATGACATTCCCTTAAATCCTCTACTCGGCCAATTAAATCAGTCAGCTCCACCTTCGCAAAGTGATTGAGTAATGCGATATCGCCGCCCTTATAAGCGCGCGTTATTCTCAAGCCGATCTCCGATTTGACCGCTAGTACGTGGCACAGCTTCTGTAAAATTTCGAATACCGGAGTCCACTCTCCATTGCGCTGCATCGCCTGATCATACTGGATGGCCATCTTCGCATAATGATCAGCGATCGGCAGTCTCTCGATATTTCGATCGAACAATCCCATTAATACTTGCTGCCATAACAAATAGCGGGATGGATTCACTACCTCGTGGTTTCCTTCAGAAGTGCCCGGGATTTCATCGACCAACCGGATGTCCATGAAGTCCTCGTAATTTCCACCTGTGCAAAATTGAAATCTTCTCTTTAATTTCTCTTCGTCAAAATCATCTGCATATCCATGCTCCGCGAATAACTGCAAGCCGAGCAGACTGGAATAAATATGGCATTCCGTACCGTCATCTCCCCACAAGGTGGCGATAACTTCCTTCACGCCTTCTTTTTTGCAGGCAGCCATCGCAGCGTTGGTTGATGCGAAGGTCGCCCCATAATTCAAGCAGAAGCCCTTCCAATTCCAAATCCCTCCGGCGAAAATAGGAGTCGAACCGAATTGCTTGTGCTTGCGAATAAAGTCCAAATAAAATTGTTCGTCGTAATGATAATAATCCCAGAAAACATACTGAATGTTCTTGGGCATAGCCTCTATAACAGCATCAGAAGGGCTATTGTTCGCTTCATAATTATCTAGCTGATCACCGCTGGAACGGAAATACATATCGCTCCAGATCATCGGCTTCAAGCCGATCTTTTCCGTAATCTGCAGCACCCTTGCCAAGTGCTCGTTCATGATCTCGGATTTGGAGCGCAGCCCGTTATGGGTCAGATAATTCCCTAATCCCAGCCTCATCGCTTCATCCATGCCGATATGGATACGTTTGGACCGAACAGGGCTCGTTGCTGCAATGATCATCTGCTCGATAAACTCGTAAGTTTTCTCTTCACCGACGAGCAATGTCTCCCCATCTTCCTTAATACCGCTGAAGCTATTCCATTTCAGAACGTCTCGTAAATGGCTTAGCGTCTGAATACAAGGAATGAGCTCAATCCCGAACTGATGGGCATAGTCGTCGCATTGACGAATTTCATCCTGAGAATACTTGCCTCTCATATATCCGAAGTAAGGCTGCTCCTTGATGGTATAGCTGTCTTCCGTATACAGCATTAACATGTTAAGTCCCATCGCCGCCATCTGGGTGATTAGCCGCTGAAGCGTCTCGACGCGCAAAACCGCATTTCCTTGCGAAACATCGATCATTGGACCGTTCGTCTGAAATTGCGGCGTTTCAGTAATATGGAATTCCTGTTCGTATCGCATATTTTCCAGAAGCAGTCCGAGCGCTCGGAAAAATTGATGCTTATACGTGTATTGAATGCACGCGGTATTTCCCGATTTCGATACGACGATCTTATTATCGTTATTCTGTAAAACTTGAACGGGAATGCCGTCTTCGCTAACGGAGAAATGGAATTGCTCTGCGAATATCTCTATTCCAGACTTTAAGTCGGCATCATCCATAATAAAATGCAAGTTCACTTCTATTGTTCCTCCTCTCTTCATTCGATTAAGCTATTAAAATGCAAGCTGCCCACCATCGACGACAATCGTTGTTCCCGTTATAAAGGCCGCATCGTCGGAAGCCAAGAAGGCGAATGCCCCGGCTACGTCTGCCGGCGTGCCCACCTTGCCCAATGGAATTTTGTTGCGAATATACTCTTCAATAAATTCTGCACTATCTATGGCTTCAGACATTGGGGTCTGGATGTACCCCGGGCAAACCGCGTTTACTCTAATGTTGCGGGCTCCCAGCTCCAACGCCATCGTTTTCGTCAATAACACAATACCGCCCTTCGATGCGTTGTAGTGCGCGTAGTTCTTCTCGCCCACAATTCCGTTTGTCGAGGACATATTGATAATGGTTCCGCCTCCTTGCTTGACCATCTGGCGGGATACCCGTTGTGCGGTGTAGAACATTCCATTTAGATTGACGTCCAGCATCTTGCGCCAATTACTGTCCGTAATATCTAAAAATTCTTCTTCCCAAGCGATCCCGGCATTGTTAGCCAGAATGTCGATCCGTCCCCATTGAGAAACAGTAAGTTCGACGGCTCTTTCGATTTGACTTGAATCGGATACGTCCGCCAATAAAGGCAATATTTCGTAGCCTTCGTTAATGAATTGTTGCTCCACTGCATTTAATTCCTCAACGCTGTTGGATACGATAGCGACCTTCGCGCCCTCGACGGCGAATCGTTCGGCAATCGCTTTGCCAATACCGCGACTTGCTCCGGTTATGAATGCAACCTTGCTACTGAATCTTGCCATCCTCTACATCCCCAATCTTATGCTATTCGGTCGGCAGCACAGCAATGGCGTCTATCTCGACTTTAATCCGATCAAGCCCTGCTTCCACTAAAGTTCTTGCCGGCATCGGCTGACTAAAGAACGACATATACGTTTCGTTGAACCGATCGTAATCCTGCAAATCCGCCAGAAAGACATTAACCTTCACAACATGCTCCATCGTGCATCCGGCAGCATTCAGTATGTGCTGAATATTGGACAACGTCAGCTCCGCCTGCTCCTCTATCGTTTCGCCCGTAATCTCACCCGTTTGCGGATCAAGAGGGCCCTGACCAGAAACATAAAGCAATCCCTGTGCGATGATCGCTTGCGAATAAGGTCCATTCCCTGTAGATGCTTCAGCTGTTCGTACTGCTTTTCTCATTTTCATCGAACTCCTCGATTATGATAGCCACACCACTGCAAGGTCGTTAACGCATAAATCTCCACAAGCTTCAGAAACTCAGCAATATCAATGTGTTCATCTGACGCGTGAGCATTAGCTCCAACCGGACCTATAATAATAGCCGGGGTATTCGTATACATGTTGAACATAAAGGAGTCACAGGCAAATGGAGCCCCTGTAATGCTTCCATATTGCTGATTCGTCACTTCGCTTGTAATCTCGGCTAACATGCCAATAAGAGGGAAGCTCGAATCTACCTGCGTTCCAGGTAGAAACCGAATTAATTTATTGAATCTCGGCTCGTTCCATTTGTCATACTCGTTAGCATACTTACTCCGGAAGCCATCCATAATTTCTTTCTCAAGCTCTTCCTCCGTAACGCCCGCGTGGCATTCTACCCATATATCCACATGGCACTCGGATGGACCTGTGTCACATAGTGCCGCATTCATGTCGCCTGCTTCCAATCGTGTAACGATGACGGGAAGGGTATGGTCGTTCACGAAATACGGAGCAGGCCCGCCCTTATTCTGACGCTGTGCCTCGTATTCTTCCAAGTACACAATAAACTTCGCCGCTATGTGTGCAGGATTAACAATTACCTCTCCACTGAAGGACATTCCCGTATTCCCTGTAAAAGTGACTCTCCATTGAGCACCGCCATGATTACCCGGACATACAGACAGGTTAGTCGGCTCAGGAATGATTGCAGCATCAGGGTTATAACCTCTAACACGGCTGGCCAAGGTTCCGTTCGCACCGCCGAATTCTTCATCGACGACGGACTCGATTAGAACATTCCCCTTAAGTGTGATCCCTAGCTCTTGCAGGCAACGAACGGCAAAGATTGAAGCGACCAGGCCACCCTTCATATCAAATGTACCTAAACCATATAGCTTCCCGTTCTCTATAGCCGGATCCCAAGGATTCCTTTTCCATTCTGAGGCAGCTGTTGTTGTATCCATGTGACTGGAGAAAATAAGTGACTTCCCCCCGCCAGCTCCCTTCAACTCTGCTACGACATTCGGACGGTCTGTATAATCCTTGCCTGGAAAATAGCCTGGGTGCTCCTTTAATCCAGTTACTTCCTCCGGCGTGAATACATCGACGACTAGCCCCATATCCTTGAGCACTTGCGATAGATAGATTTGAGCGTCTTTCTCGTTTCCCGTCCACACTTGATTTACAGTGTTATAGGAAACTAAATCCTGCACAAGCTGTAATATGCGCCGTTCATTAGCCTCGACCCACGAACGTATTTCCTGCTTAATCTCGTTCACTTCGTGCCTCTTCCTCCCTTTCGTTCCATAACGAATCTCCCCGCAGCAGGCTGCGGGGTTTTATTCATTATTTTTCGGTACGAATTATTTCGTAGCTTTCCATGCATCAATTTGCTTCTGCATTTCAGCTATAATCTTATCCGCGCCAGCAGCCTTCTGTTTGGCAAGGAATTCTTTATACTTCTCTTCCGTGCTAACTCCTAATTCGATTGCTCTAGAATACTCATCGAATATAGCAGTTACTTTGCCGATTTCGCTCTTTACCGGTTCTGCGTCGAAGCTAAATCCTAGCAATAACGATGGCAATGCATCCGCGTTAACCTTCTTCGTATCTTCCCAGACTGTCATAGGCTTACCCTTTTCAACATAGGCAAGGAAATTAGTAGCAAACATCCAAGGTACATCTGGAGAATAGGCTTTTGCTTCATCGCCTTGTTTCACCATGAATCCATCCGCATCTATACTAAAGTGCTTATCTTTAATACCAAAGCTCAATAGGTTGTAAAGCTCTTTGTCTGTATTCAGTAATTCCAGCAGCATCATAGCTCTTTCTGGATTTTTAGAATTTCTGTTGATAGACTGCATAGTAGCGATGATACCATTTGTCGTTAAATGTGCAGTTCCAGCAGGAAGCTGAAGTCTTTCATAGCCTACTTCTGCTGACAGCTCAATTTCACCACCTGGTTTATAGGCTCCACCAATCGCTAGAGCAACCTTGCCTGCCTTCGCCTCTGTCCCATCCTCGGACTTTTTCGAGATACGCTCTTTCGAGTTCAAATACCCTTTCGCATTCCAATCTCTCATCAACGCTGCGAACTTCTGAACGCCCTCAGTCTCAAACTGGTTAACGACTTTAAGCGTGGAATCCGAGAATTCAACCGATCCTGGAACTTGAATTCCTGCAATAGGCTCTAGATTGAAGAACAAACCGTCCAATTGAACCAACGAAGTAATGAACCCCTTTTGTGGAAAGTCTTTTCTTACGCTTTGGATATAAGGCTCCAATAGGTGTAAGTTATCCGGGGTAAGCTTGCCGCTTATTGCTGGGATATCTAGGTTGTATTTACTGGCTTCTTCTTTAGAAACAACTACCGCTGGAGTTCTAGCTGCAATCTGTTCATTAATAAAGCCATAAATTTTCCCTTTTACTCGCGCAGCATCCCAGAACGATTGCGGAACTGCTGCAAAGGATTTCGGTGCATACTTAACAAGCAAATCATCTAAAGGTAAAAAGGCTCCCTTGGCTACATTTAGACTATATTTATTAATCCAGTTTGATGTAAACGCGATATCATAAGACTCGCCGGAGGCAATAACCACTTGCATCTTCTGATCATATTCACCAAAGCCAAATGGTTTAAAATCTACAGTAGCATTGATTTTTTCTTTTAATATTTTATTAACTTCAGCAAAAACTAAATCTTGATCAGCTTGAGGAAATACGCCTGGAAAATACCATGTCAGCTTAACTTCAGGCAAGCTTTCCGCCGTCTCTGTTGAGGCTGGCGTTCCTGTTGTCGTCTCTTTAGGCTCGTTAGACTCGTTAGCGCTTCCATTTTCTTTGTTGTTGTTTCCGCAGGCTGCAAGCATCATGCTTAACACAAGTACTAGAATTGTTGCGACGATCCCCGTTTTTGAAAAGCTTACATTTCTAAACATTTTGTACCCTCCTCTATAGTGTGTGGTTCTATTCTTAAAATGAGCTATAGCCCATATCTAAGCTAACCTTTAACAGCACCAACCGTAAGACCTCGTACAAAGTATTTCTGGAAAAACGGGAATACTGCCAGCATAGGTCCTGCTGCTAGAATTGCCATTGCCATACGGGCAGATTCAGATGGAAGCACTAAATCTTTCATCCCTGGAGGCATCATGTTGCTAGCATTGGTTAGGTAAGTGATGTTATTCATCATCCTATACAGCATGAATTGCAAGGGCACTAGACTCTCCTTCTCGATATAGAGCATGCTCAGCCACCAATCATTCCAATACTGCAGCAGTATAAACAATGCAACTGTAGCAAGTCCAGGCTTGGCAAGCGGTAGAATGATTCGGAAGAAGATTCTGAACTCACTAGCTCCATCAATCATGCACGATTCGATAATGCTGTGTGGGATCTTCTGCATGAAGGATCTTAATATCAAGATGAACCACGGAAAGGCAAGATAGGGAAGAATCAACACCCAAATGGTGTTTTTTAAATGTAGATAATTACTGATTAGCATGTAGGTCGGAACCAAGCCGCCATTAAACAGCATTGTAAAAAACACGTAGAAGCTCAATTTGTTTTTCAGCTTGAAATCCTCGCGGGACATCGGATAAGCAATCCCGGCAATGACTAACAAAGAAACAACCGTACCGATAACACTAACTAGTATGGATACCTTGAAAGCGTTTACTATTTGTAACGGTTTATATAGCACATAGGCATACGCAGAAAGATCGAAGCTTTTTGGTATTAGGCTGTACCCGTATTTAAGAATGTCTTCCTCGCTACTGAAAGAAACTGATATTACAGCTATTAGAGGAAAGATGCAAGCAATGCTAAACAAAATGAACAAGAGATTAATGAATAGCTGCGGTCCTATTTTCTTGGATAACATTTACCTACTTCCTTTACGTTTGATTAAAATAACTTGTTGTCTTCATCTACTTTTTTCACGACATAATTACTGAACAAAACGACGAGGAATCCCATCGTGGATTGAAATAATCCGACGGCAGAGGACATCCCTAGATCACCAGAAACCTTCAACATTCGGTAAACATAAGTATCGATAACTTGTGTGACAGGAAACAATTGTCCAATTTCCCTTGGAATGAAGAAAAACAAACCGAAATCCGAGTAAAAGATTTTACCTATCGATAAAAGAGTCATAATCGTTATTAAAGGCATTAACAGAGGGATCGTAATTTTACGAATCATTTGAAACTTCGTAGCTCCGTCTATGGACGCAGCTTCAAAATACTCTTGTGAGATCCCCATAATTCCGGCATAAAAAATGATACTCATATACCCGAGGCCCTTCCAAATACTTATTAAAGTGAGCAGTATGGGCCAAATCCATGTTTCGGTGTAGAAATCGAAACGAATACCTACTCTTTCTAAGAATGAGGTAACCACTCCATAAGGACCAATAAAGGAATAGGTCATATACGCGACGATGATCCATGAGAAGAAATAAGGGAAGAAAAATATCGTTTGATATCCTTTAACTAATCTTCTACTTAATACTTCATTTAAGAGTACTGCAAATAGGATGGACAGTAATGTACCTACAGCAATAAAAACGATATTGTAGGAAAGCGTATTCCTCATTACGAGCCATACATCGCTAGAAGAAAAGAAGAACTTAAAATTATCGAACCCGACCCAAGGACTATGAAACAGCCCTTTCTCATAATTGATATCTTTGAACGCGATGAAAATGCCTGCCATTGGAACGTACGAGAAAATGAAGATGAGCACGACTGCCGGAAATGCCAATATCCCTAACTGAACATTCTTTTTATAAGACTGGTAGCTGAATAAACCTTTCTGTCTGTTGTTCAATGAATTTCATACTCCTTTAACCAGATTTCATTGCGCATTGTCGTAGGTTGAATTGGTATTCAATGACTGAATATTAGTATCTGCACTTCGCAAATGCCAGTTCTTAAACGGTGAATTAGTTCTGTTTGGAGTGAAATTGAAGTACTAAAAGCAATCTCTCGTTCTGAAATTAGCGTTTTTGCGCTTAACAAGGTTATTATCTTGATTCCTTAATCTTTTCAGGTTAGCCTTTAACTATAGGGGGTTGTGCATTTGATAAAAAAGTTTATTACCAAAAATCCATTCCAGCTTTTTCTAACTATCCTGTTGCCCTTTTTACTGAGCACACTTTTGGTAATATTCGTACAATCTTCTTTTCAAGGTCGAATTTTCGAAAATTTCGCTCTCGAAATGGTGTTCAACCAACAAAAAACAGACTTGGAAACGACAAGCAGAAATGTTAACCTCATCGAAAAAACCGCCAACTCAGCTGCAACCACAGCTTTTTTTGACGATTCGATTAAAGATCTCTTATATTCAGATGTGACTTCGGAAGACTACGTGAAATACAAAAGGAAAATGGAGTTCTATAAAAACATTTATCCTTTCCTGCAATCGATATACATCTACAATGGCCACAATATTCAAGCTGTACCCAGCATGAGCTTCGTTTATGATCGCTCCTCCTTTGACGACAAAGGGATATTTCCTATTCTCGATGACATCCAAAATAATAGAACGCACAGTATTGTACTTCGTGAGATCCCAAATCCGCTATCTGGCCTAACCTCGAATGCAGAACAATTTATTTATGTGTATTCCTATCTCTTTTTTGATTCACAGCTTCAAAGCGGAAAAGTTAGCGAAGCCATCATACTTAATATATCCGAAGAGTTTTTACAGCAAAGCATTAGCTCTTCTGGTCACAATAGTCGAACGTTTATGATCGACAGTGAAGGCACTCTTCTATCTAGAGATTCGATGAATCCATTGCTAAGCGATTTGAAGGATAAGAACTATATTAAATTAATAAATGACTCTACTGAACGCAGCGGAAATTTCCGAATGAACGTAGATGGTGTGGAATCACTTGTAACTTACACGGCAACCGATATTTTAGATTGGAAGCTCATTAGCATCACCCCTTATTCCCATGTTGTGCAGGATATAGAGAAGATGAAGAAAAAGACATATCTTCTGGTTATTTGCTTCATTATAGGAAGCATTCTGTTATCGTTATATTTTTCAAGAAAGCTCTACTTACCGATAAAATTAGTCATTCAAAATTATAATATTTTTGAAAAAAATGATTTTGACTATAAGAAGCAAGAATTTCTGCGCAAAATGGTCTACTCTGACGATTCTATATCGATTAGTTCGTTCCAGACACAGTTTATGAAATATAAGATTGGGCTCAAGCCTTCCGATTCATTCCTAGCGGTTCTCATTAAGATCGATGACTATTCGGAGTTTTGTAACAAATTCAATCTCAGTGATCGCAGTTTGTTAAAGTATGGCGTCATTAATATCGCCTCGGAGCTGCTTTCCGGCGTTTATGACCATGAATGCATCAATCTTGAAGAGGATCAGATCCTCATCCTGATCAGCTATAGCACGGGGGATTCCCCATCAAAGGATGAAAAGTTAATTACTCGGTTCAAAGAAATTCAAGATCATATTAACAACTACTTGAAAATATCGACATCCATTACTTTCAGTGATCCTTTTGAAACGTTGTCAGGACTAAACACTCACTATTTGAAAACGTTAGACCTATCCTACTCTAGATTAGTTTATGGGCATAAATCTCTTATTTTTAATGAAAGCCTGAATACACTAGCGAATGATAGCTTCAAGTATCCACAAAACCAAGATAAGGCAATGACTGACGCCTTAATCCAAGGTCAAATAGACGACGCCAAGAACGCCTTATCCAGTATCATCCAATATGCTTCAAAGTACAGCTTTACCATTCTCAATTCCGTGCTGATTCGTTTGCTGTTGTCCATTCGCCAAGCGATAGAGGTGATTGAAATCAATCATTCTATCAACGTAAATTTCAATTTAAATATTTATCTTGCTAAGGTTCAAAAAATTGAAACATTGGATAAGATCCATTCAGAGTTTCTAGATTTCTTTGAAAAGCTGTCTGTTGAGCTGGAATCAAAGAAGGATCATAAACATATCAAGCTACTTGAAGACGTAACTCTTATTATCCAAAAAGAATTTGCAAATCCGGCCTTATCCTTAGTTACGATTTCCGAACAAGTCAATTTATCTCCTCCTTATTTGGGAAAGCTGTTCAAAAAACACCGTCATCTCTCTATAACTGATTACATCAACGATGTTCGGATATCGTCAGCACGTGATTTAATCGCAACATCAGATGAGGCTATTCATGTCATTATGGAAAGCTGTGGATTTTTAAGCCGCAGCCACTTTTACACGCTGTTTAAGAAGGTTTATGGGGTTACACCGATTCAATATAGAAGCAATTCTAAAAACCTCAAAGAAAATTAATCATGATGGGAAAGGAATCCCTATATTCAATTGACTTCTTATTTTTTTAATTATATATTAAAATACGGAATAGAATTCAATATACTGATTTTTATTGCGGAGGAATCGATATGAGTAACAGGGTTCGGTTAGCTGTTGTAGGCGGGCAAAGAGGAGCTGCTTTTGGTAAAGCTTTGGAAAGCTTGACGGACCAAGTCGTATTAACCGCTGTGTGCGATCTTAGTTCGGATGTACTTAAAGGATGGAAAGAAAAATATCCGGAAATTTCGACATTCACTCACTACGAGCAATTGTTGGAAAGCCCACACATTGATGCAGTGTTTCTGGCAACGCCAATGCTTATCCATGCGAGTCAAGCCATTCAAGCTCTAAATGCAGGCAAGCACGTGCTCAGCGAGGTTATCGGAACTCATACGATCGAGGAAAGCTGGAAGTTAATCGAGGCCGTTAAAGCTTCAGGCTTAAATTACATGATGGCAGAAAATTATTGTTATACCCGTTCGAATATGATGGTAAATCATATGGCTCAAGCGGGTAAGTTCGGGGAAATTACGTATGCGGAGTGCGGATACATTCATGATATAAGAAATTTATTGCATTATGGGGATGGCGGCTTAACTTGGCGCGGTCAATATGTCCGGGACTATAACGGCAGCACTTATCCTACCCATTCGTTGGGACCGGTAGCGCAATGGCTTGGGATCAATAAAGAGGGGGGAGACGAGTTCGACGAGTTAGTTACGGTCAACTCCAAAAGCCGAGCCTCCTCCAAATATTTCTTGGAGCATTTCGGTACAGAGCATACAGCCTCCCAAGCGGATTTTTGGAATCAAGGGGATAGCTCTACTACCCTTATAAGAACCAAAAAGGGAGTTCTCATCTCTCTTAGAGTCGATATTCAGTCCTCACGTCCCCACAACATGGTTCATTATGGCTTGCAGGGCACGGAAGGTGCCTATCTTGCGCCTCGGTTCGATGGGGAGGATCCTCTCGTATGGCTAGAGAAGGATTATAAAGGCTCACATTATGGAGAAGACGGCCAGCATCCTGAATGGAACTCCCTATGGAAGTACGAGGATCAATGGGAACATCCCCTTTGGCAGCAATGGTCGGAAACAGCGATGAGTACAGGTCATGGAGGCGGAGATTTCTTCGTTATACAGGAATTCGTCTCTTCCATTCTGGAGAAAAGGAAGCCAGCCGTCGATGTGTACGACGCAGTAACGTGGAGCTCAGTCTTCCCGTTATCCGTACAATCCGTCGCTTCCGGTGGTGCCCCTGTGAAGTTTGTGGATTTCCTGAAAGGTAAATCCTAAACAAATAAAGCGTTGGTCCAGGATGCTCCTGTACCAACGCTTTTCTTTGTGAAGTCAATTATCGCTTGTTCCAGCTTACATGGGTCACATCGCTATTAAAATTCCAGCTCGTGAATTTGACCGATCGGACTGGAGAGCAGCTCACAGCCGCCTTCGCGGATGACGACACCCTTCTCCCAGCGTATCCCGAACGTATCCGTCGTCACGAACGTGTCCACTTGGAAGGTCATGTTAGGCAGCAGCAAGTAATCAGAGGACGTCTCCATCCAAGGAGCCTCGACCTCGATCATCCCCGTGCCATGGCACGGTCCGTACAAGTAGTTCTTCTCGTAGCCATGATCCTTGAAAAATTGTAAAAAACCTTCCGCTACAGATCCCGCCGGTATTCCCGCCTTCAGATTCGCCTGTGTCCATTCGTGCGCTTTCAGCCCGAATTCGATAATCTCCCGCCGCTCTGGCGTCAGCTTGCCCAGACTGATCGGCATGCCGATGCTCGGGGAATAGCCGTCTACCTTGGCAGACAGATTAAGCTGCACGATATCGCCTTGCTCAATGATACGGTGCGAGGATCGGGAGATCGCGTGACGTGTCGATTTCTCGCTAAAAATATACATCGGCAAGCCTTCGTATTCCGCACCGTTCTCGTAGATGACCCGTTGTGCGACGCCAACCATCTGGCATTCCGTCATCCCTGGACGAATCGTACGAATGACTTCTTTGGTCGCTAGCTCTGTGATGCGGAAGCCTTCGCGCATGCAAGCCAGCTCGTTCTCCGATTTGATCGAGCGCAGCTGCACCATAATGGCGTCGGCTCGGACGATCTCCGCGTCGGGGAAGCTGTTTCTTAGCCCTTCCATCATCACTAGGGTCGTGTCGAGGAAGCTCGCGACGCCGATTCTTAGCTTCGAGCCATTCACGCCTACCGCCTTGAAGACGTCGGCGTAAGTATTCGGCTTGATCTGCGGGTAGGCAGGATCCGCCGACTCGCGATATTCCATCAGACAGAAGATATCACTAATGCGGCTGAAGTCAGCAGCGTAGATCGTGCTTTCGGGTCCAACCATCAACGCAGCTTTGCCCGAAGGGGCAATGGCGACGCCAGCCCGTTCGAACAACGGCCAGAAGCCGCTGAAGTATCTAGCGTTGGCGTAGTCCGCCTCATTGGAGTTAACAATTAGAATATCGAGGCCGTTCTGCTCAGCCAGCTTGGCCGCTCTCTGAATTCTTTCCCCATACTCATGGTCCGGAATGCGTACTCTTTCGCTCATCTCGATCTCTCCCTATCATTTTTATATTTTAGATTTAGTCCATTGCCTCGCGAAGTCGTCCGCTCGGTGAAACGTCGAACCCATGTCCTTCAACCGGTCGATCAGCAGCGAGAATTCCTTCATCGCTTTGTCTCCGCAGCCTAGCGTCAGAAACCGATCCGGCGTGATGGTCGCCTCGCCGTAATGATAGCTCTCTTGAATCGGAATGAATTCCCACGGGTGAAAGTAGAAGCAAAGCACGACGGGCAGATTACGCTCCCTTAGAAATTTTACAAACCCCTCGATATGCTTCATAAGAGCATCCGTCCCTTTCGTGCGGAACAGAGGCCACTGATCCCGGTCGCGTTCCAGCCCTGGATCGTTACTCTGCATAACCATGTCCGCGAAGTTGGGGATTTCGACTATATTCATATCCCCCTCCTTCGTCCAGTCGGCAGAGCTCGGATGGTAAGGCATGAATCTCTCCCGGTAAAAATACATCGGATAAGAGGCATCCGAGACGTAATTCAGCTTCTCCAGCGAATTCAGCAAAGCCGTAGATCCCCACAAGCGGGGGGCGCGAAACGACACAGGCTGCTCACCAAGAACTTGCTGTACCCATTGCGTCGCCTTCTCGATACGCAGTGGGACTTCCTCGGGAAGGAGCGGAACGACGCCGGGAATCGGGAACAACTCGTCGCCTACCGTCTCGTGGAATAGCGAGTGACATCCAACTTCGTTGCCGCTTCGCTTCACGAGCTCAACGCTTTCCGGATTTCTTCGCGCCGCATCCCCCGTATAATAGAAGGTTCCTTGGATGCCCTTCTTGTCGAACAGCTCGACAAGCGGGGCTGTGGCATTTTTGACGCCGTCGTAATACGGAGTAAAGCTCCCGACGTCCGTCTCCATATCGAACCCAAAGATAACTTGGATGGAATCTTTCATTTTCTCTTCTCCTCCTGATTAGACGCTTAATCCCATTGTCGTATAGAAGGCCATATCAGATTGCCTCGTATCGAGTCGCCCGTATTGCACGACGACCGGCACGTTGCTCACTAATTTGACCGCGTACTGGGTTTCCTTCGGAACAACGTAGCCGCCCATATCCTCAGGGTTATCCAGCCGGTAGCACCGAACTCTACTAGCCTCAACGAGAGAAGGGGCTAACTTGATCGGATCGCGGTCCGAATAAAAGAGCGTCATCTCAATGCTAGCGAGATCGTCGTTCATATTGAGTACGATGATCGATTCATGTCCCTTGAGCAGTGATTCTCCAGGGGGCGGCAGCTCGCAGTCGGGAAATACCCACTGCAGCTTTCCATTACTATTTTCCATACCTTGCACTCTCCTCATCTGTCCGGCCCGTCAGCCCAAGCGATGCCCGCCAGCCTGGAAACTCATTGTCGATGACGCTTCTCACCTGATTGATCTTCCATTTCAGATGCTTCGCATCCGTCATATATTCCATGCTTGGCTCCCAACCGAGACGGGAATCCGCCTCAGCAAGAGGGATAACCGCTTGAGCGTTGGCGATCTCGCTCTCGGCCAGCGTCTCCATCTCTTCCAGAAGGGCAAGCGCTCTATCAGAATCCGGCTCTATCAACAGCCGTTGCTTGAGCAACCACCATTGCTTTGTATGAATCGCCGTTTGGACCGCATGCTCGATGAATTGGCCGATTCCTCTCATCCTCTGTACCTGCTCCCGCTTCTTCTCAGGAGTAAGCTCAATCGCCTGCTTCATTGCTTCGTTCCCTTGGATCATCAGCTCATGCATTCGTTGTAGGCTGGCGATCTCTACGGGATACCGTGAAGCTCCTAACGACTGCCTCGGAGTGTCTTCCGGCTTGTAAGTCGTAAAAATAATTTCGTTGCCGAACATCGCATGCCAGGCAGCCGGCATCTTCACCCCAATCTGAAAGACGAGCGGGTAGGAGGAACCGATTCGGAAAGGGCCGTACTGGTCCTCAATGGTCGGAATATAGTGCTTAATAGCTTCGCTCCAGCTCCGCCAAGCTTCCAGAACGTGACTAAGCGCTTCCCTGCTGAAGTCGCGAATGGCAATTGCTTCGAATATGTCTTGCCGCGAAGGGCTCGGGTGCCAATAGGTCCACTTGGCGATATCGCTGACGAAGGAAGGCCACCAGCCGTAGTGATGGCTCTCCATCAACCCTGACAGTCCCCAATCCTCATTCGCTTTAAGTAGCGCATCATGACGATTGGCCCATTGGTATGGCACGGGCTGATAGGGGATAACTCCGATATCCCAGGTGAGTCCACCCGTATTGCTCATCGCATAGAGCTTGATTCCTCTTTCCTTGGCGACCTTCGCCTCGCTGCTGAAATATTGGCCAGGTCCTTCGAAGGAAATCGTATAATCCACGCATACGTTTGTGACGTTCCCATGCTTGATTTGCTCGAACATCTCGAATGTCACGAGCACGGTAATATCATCTGGTATATCCCTCAGCAGCTTAAGGCGATCCTCCTCAGGAGCCCACCCCCAGTTGTAAGTCCAAAAAACAATGTCTGCCTCCCGGTTATGCTTGTGGACGACCTTCTTCAACAGATTCAGCCATTGCGGATAGTCTCGGCACGGCCACCAGCCAGGGCTCGGCTTGGTCTGAGGTTTGTCAGCCGGCCATTCCAGCCGGAGAATGCCCGTCGTATTGGGGTCCTTACTCGGAAATTCGCACGATTCGCCGACGAGAATGACGCCTTTAAAGCGCGGGCAAGCTTCGAAGATCTTGCCATAAACGTCGTCGTAATACTGCTCTGCATCATGCTCATCCGGATGCTTACGCGAGGTTAGATAGCTGTACACATAGACATCGAGACCATAGAGAGCAGCACGGTCGACCAAGTAATTGAAGTCCTGATAGCCCTCCGTCGTCCTGTCCACATCTTTGACGAACACCATAATTGCATCAAGCCCCGCATGAGCCATGGCGTTCAGATGTGCGTCCGGGTACCGATCTAGTCCCCAACCCGAGTGCGCCATTCGCGGTGAGAAAATCGGCTCCCTCTTCACCTCTTGAATAGAAAGGAAAGGCGCTTCCCGCAAGTTCATCAAGTCTTCTAAGTAATAGCTTCCTTGCCCGACTCCTCGCTCATCATTCCCGCAGACAAGAATTCGTTCCTCGGTAACGACAAGGCAATAGCTTCGGGGGAGCTCCAAAGCTTGCCCAGCTTCCGGAAGCTCTTCCTTCGTAGCGAGAACAATGACTCGATTCGTCGTTAACGTATATTCCCGAATATCTTTCACGATAAGAAGCCTTAACGACACATTCATGCTCGTGAGAAAATAATCCTGAAGATCTTGAGCGACGCTTCGGATCAGAGGGGTTGCCTCTACTCCGATCGCGATGCTCCATTCGCCGTCAATGACGACTTCATTCGGCAAGGCGACCGCTTCTGGATCCCGCCGATCGGGTTGGTGAACGACTTCCAGCCGTTTGCGAAACTCATAGTTTTTTTCCGTCATCTTCCCAAACCCCCTTCCTCTAGTACTCGATCGCGATCATTTGATGACATTCGATCGTAGGTACTTGATACCGAATGGCTGATCCATCCTGCTCGAACGGGATCTCCTCCAGCTGAGGAACTGTATAGATGCGGCGAACGGTTTCAGGCAATAGAAGCTGGACGTCGACCCGATGAATCGGCGTAATATCTTCGATAACCTCCTTGTCCTTCCCCCGCTTCACCGGGAAAGCGTACAAGAGATGATTCACGTAACGGGAATCCTTCTTCTGATGTTGAAGCGTCGCGATACCTTGTGCAGGCAGATTGGTGGAAAGGGTCTTTCCTTCTCCCAACAATCTGTCCAATGCATCCAACACCACTTCCTTCACGAACAAGCTTCCGTTTTCCGCGTAATCCTCGAATGCGTTCCAAGCCAAATAGATGCCGTTACCGCTTTCGATCATACCCGGCCCCGCATCATTGCGGCTGTTTGGGGTATGGGAGAAATAATAAGCGTGTAAGCCGCGGTTGAAATAAGGATCTTCCCGGTTACCCAGCTCCTTGCCGCCTTTTAACGATACCTTCTGACCCTGCGAATAGAACACGAACGAGCCATCCCCGAAGCTAGGCAACGGATAATGCGGCTTGTAGAAATCAGGCTTGTAGGAATTTACTCCGATCCACTCCACTCCAAGATCCAGAGCAAAAGCGTCACCCGCCGGGTTTAATCCGGACTCTCCCGTCGCGAATAACTTGCCGCCATTGTCCACGTAACGCTTTAACTTATCGCCAAGCGAATCCGCTATTCTAATCTTGTCGGGTAAAATAACGACTTTATAAGCTTGCAGATCTGATTCCGTATCTACGATGTCGAACAGAATGTTCCCTTCCTGAAGAATACGGTAAGCTCCCGTATCCGATAGACCCATCCGGTCTTGCTCCGGTCCGATCGACTCTAGCGCCAGCAGGGCGACGTCGGCGACGTTGTCCACGTCCGCGCACCAAGCCTCCTTGGCCTCCACTTCCTTGTAGGCCTCGCCCACCATTCGGTAAACGATGGGATCCATAATGCCATCTGGATGCAAGTGATCGCCTACGGAACAATGCGTTCCATGCGCAAGGGCCAGTGCCGCTTCGAAGCGAATGGCATTAGCATGCTTGTATCCGCCGAATTCGCCCCAATTCATATGAAAACGTCCGGTCATCCCGACGACTTTTTTGCCCAATTGTTGGAAGTACCTTGCCGATATCGGAAAATAATCGTAGCCCCAGCCGCCGGAAGGCAGCGATTCCACTTCGATATGGCCGTTCATCGCGACCATGTCCCGGCGGCCGCAACGGATTCCGCTGTTATGGAAAATATCGAGGCCGGGCTTGATCTTCCATGCCGTCTCGTTTAAGCGGCTCGTGTAATTCGCGTATACCCGTTCAGCCAAGTCCATCACATCGGTCTTGTTCAACGGATCCTTTCCTTCCCGCAGAAGCGTCGCTCTACAGACATGACAATAACAAGCTTTCGGAAACACGATATCCAGAAATAGCCCATCGGCGTCGTATTTAGAAACGACTTCCTCCGTCATCTGCAAAATATAATCCAAGTAAGGGGAATTGAAGCAGAAAACGTGAAGACCCGGCTGCGTGAATCCCGGATCCCAGAACGTATGGTCATTCTCGTCGCGGGCCAGCCACTCCGGATGCTCCAAAGCCAAGTTCTCACTGAGCCCGACATTGATATACACCGGAGTCTTGACGCCGATCTCATGCGCAGCCTCGATCATCTCGCCCAGGAGATCGAACTTTAATCCGGGGTGCTTGTTGAACTTTTCTGTATCGTAGTAGGCCCATCCGTGAAAACATTTTGCGAACACGTTAATCGAATCGACCCGACCGAGCTGAAGCATCTCCTGAAATTGCCCCTTAGAGAATTGCTCCCCGATCGGAACAGAGCCGTGGTTATGAAAATCGAGATGTATTTGTCTGAATTGCATGTTCCTTCTCCACCTATTCGTCGATTTTTTTATTCTTTAACGCTCCCCATCACGATGCCCTGCATGAAATACTTCTGCAGGAAGGGATACAAGAGGAGCACGGGCAAGGCGCCCAAGAAAATTTGCGCCGCTTTCACAGTCCGGTCCGAAATATGCTTTAACGCCTCCGTATTAAGATCCGTTATTCCGGAGAAGCTTTTCTGAATGACGATGGTCTGCAAGTAGCTCTGCAACGGATAACGCTCCGGCGAATTCATGTAGATCAGTCCATCAAACCAACTGTTCCAATGTCCGACCGACGACAACAGTAGAATTGTCGCGATCGCCGGAACGGAGAGAGGGAGATAGATCCGGAACAAAGTCACGAAATGCCCCGCCCCGTCTATAAAAGCCGCTTCCTCCAATTCCTTCGGCAATCCCCTGAAAAAGTTCAGCAGCAAGATCGCGCTGAATACCGGAACGGCTCCCGGCAGGACAAGCGCCCAGATCGAATCCAGCAAGCCCGTCGTCCGGACGACCATATACGTCGGGATTAGACCTCCACCGAACAGCATAGTGAACACGAATATCCAAGCATAGACTGTCCGCGATTTGAATTTATGCGCCTCCTTGGACAGAGGATAAGCTAGTAAGACCGTAAGCAGAATATTGATCGAGACGCCGATCGCAACCCGTTGCAAAGTAATCACAATTGATTTGATAAAAGCAGCCTGCTCCAACACGTACTCGTAAGACATTGTGTTAAAGCCAACCGGCCACAACCGGACGACCCCCGCGGAAGCCGCGGCATTCGAGCTCAGTGACAGCGCAAGAACGTGAATAATGGGAAGCACACAAGAAATCGCGATTAATCCGAGAAAAGCATAGTTGAATATTTGGAAACCTATTCTCCAGCCAGATTCCCGCACGTCCGTTCCCTCCTTCCTAGAAAATGCGGTATTTAGCGAAACGGTAGGCCATGTAGTAGGCTACGGCAATCAAGATAAAAGAAACGATCGAATTGAATAGACCGATTGCAGTGGCAGGTCCGAATTGCGCGCTGATCAAGCCCATTCGGTAGACAAAAGTATCGATGATGTCTCCGCTCGCGTAGACTTGCGGGTTGTAGAGTACAAACACTTGGTCGAAGCCTGCATTTAGAACACTCGCTAGACTGAGCGTAGCCAGTAAGATGATGATTGGCCTCATTCCGGGCAACGAAACGTGCCAGGTTTGGCGCAAGCGATTGGCACCGTCCACTACAGCCGCTTCGTATAGCGCCGGATTTACGCTGGTCAAGGCTGCTAGATAGAGGATGGTGCTGAACCCAACTTCTTTCCAGGCATTGGTAGCGACTAGGACATAAGGAAACCAATTGTTGTTACCCAGAAAATAAATCGGCTCGAAGCCGAGCATTTTCACGATTTCATTCACTATCCCCACGGAGGGAGACAAAATATCGACCAACACACCACCCAAGATCGTCCATGACAAGAAGTGGGGTAAATAAATCAACGTCTGAATCGAGCGCTTCACGAATTTCCGCGCAATTTCGTTCAGCAGCAAAGCGATCGTAAGTGGAAAGACGAGACCAGTCACGATTTTCATCAAAGCGATATAGACCGTGTTCTGCAATACCTTGTAGGTATCGGGCAAGCTCATAACGTATTTGAAATTGCCCCAGCCTATCCATTCGGAGCCTGTAATCCCTTTGGCGGGAATAAATTTCTGAAAGGCAATGACGATCCCAGCCATCGGGCCGTAGTTAAAAAGCAGGACGAGAACCAGACTCGGCAAGATCATCAGATGCAGCGGCCAGTTCGCCAGTTTTTTGGACATCGTCCGTTCACCTCCGCTAACTTAAAAATGGCATCGCGAAACAAGGGGGCAAGAAGCACAAGGGATTCTCCCCCCTTATTCCGGTCTATCCGTTTATTTCTTCTTTAAATACCATTCATTTGCATCGGCCAACATTTCTTTGCCGCCAAGCTCCAGCCATTGCTTCGCAAAATTATCGAACTCGTCCGGCGAAGAATGTCCGAGGATAATCTTAGTGAAAGCCTCCATCTGCAGCTTAGTCAGAACCGGCCCCTTCTGGACCATCGATTCCAGCGGCGAAGTCGTAAACTCATCATTCACATAAAGATCATTGTCTCGATAATAATTGGATACCGACATCGACCCTCCATCATCGAATATCCGGCCCCAACCCCAATTGGTAAGATCTCCTTCTTTGAACTTCTGAACCCTCTCGTACACGCCTTTATTCTCGGGGTTTAGCTTAGAAGTATCACCCGTCTTGAGAGCATCAATAATCTGCAAGCTTGCATCGCTGTTCTTGAATGCTTTATAAGCAGCAATATTATTGAGAAGCCAGACCTGGTTGCCGCCATCAGGGGATGTATTAAACTTCTCATGGACCTCTGTAGATAAATTCTCATAGAACGTTTTGTCCCAGAAGTTAAGCATTTTAACAACTGCTTCAGGATGTTTAACTTCCTTCTTCACTACCCAATAGCCTAAGACGCCTAAGGCCGTCTGGGACTTAGCAGGCTTGTCGTCGATCGACATAATCGGAAATGCTTTCCAATCGACAGTAGGGTCTTTGTCTACGCCAGCTTGCATCGGGTAGAGCGGACCATAGTAGGGATAGAACATAATCCCGACCTTGCCGTTAGCTACCGTCTCGAATACTTTGGTAATATCCTTCGCTCCGAATTCAGGGTCGATCTGCTTTCCTTTAAACATTTTCTGCAGCGTAGCTAGGGCGGTTTTCATTTCCGGTTGAATCAATCCGGAAGTCAGCTTACCCTCGCCATCCTTAATCAAAATGCCCGGATAGGCGTGGAAGCTGTTGAAGAATCCGTTCATCAGAGTAAAGTCTTTGTCTATCGCCAAACCGTAAGTGTCTGGCTTGCCATTCTTATCCGGATCTTGCGTGGCGAATGCCTCGCTGATCTTCAAGAGGTCTTCCATCGTCTTCGGCTCAGGAAGATTAAGCGCCTTGAGCCAATCAGCACGGATATAAACCATTGGCACGCCTTCCCTGCTTGGATTCGTAAAAGGAATAGCCATCAGCTTGCCATCAATGGTTGCTGATTCTATCGCCCCTGTCCCCTCTTCGGTCAGTAGGCTTTTGACTCTATCGGAAGCATGTTCATTATAAGCATCGGTCAGATCAGCAAGCATGCCGGCTTCGGCAAGCTGCTTGAACTGCGTTGCGCTTACCCGGAAGAAATCCGGAATATCGCCGGAAGCGATCGTCAAATTCAATTTCTGCTCCCATTGACTGACATCTACTGCCCATAAGGTTTTCACTTTAATGCCGTATTCCTCTTCATAAGCTCGCGTCCAGACGTTGTTCTCCATAGAGTCCCCGTCCGCGAACTTGACAGTGGATTCCACCGTTCTTACCGTCGTCAACGTAATCGGCGGATCGTACTTCCCATCCTGGGCCGGCTTCTTCGATTCCCCGGTCTGAGATGCTGTTTCAGAGCTGGTAGCGGAAGGTTGCGTTTCTTTCCCCCCGTTATTGTTGCAAGCCGTCAATACCAATAAAATCGCCGCGAGCGTGAAACCGATCAAACGTCGTTTCCCTTTTTTCACTTCAGATTCCCCCTGTATCGATAATGACCGTTCGGAATTGCGAGTGTTCCCGGCGGTACCATCCGGGCACAACTTAATTATAGGGGAGCGCTTTCATAACTTAATAGAAGCAATACCCGTACTCTTATTCCCATAAGGGCATTAGTTCAGCTTTGCGATCAGCAAAGATCGTCTAAGGAATAAATGTACGGTTAATGTGGGTTCGCATGGAACAAGAAACGGATTATAATGGGATTACCCATCAATGAGGAGCGTGGAAGATGATTACTTATTGGCAATCTAAACGAAACTCCTTCTTCTTCAAGCTTCTATTAAGCTTTGCAATTATCGTCCTGATTTCCTTCATCTTTAATCTGGTCTCATTTAATTTCTTTCAGAACACCCTTCGGACGGAAATCATCAAGTACAACAAACTCAACTTAAGCAACTCCGTCAATAATTACGAGAAGCAATTCCGGTTGCTCGACAATATTGCATCCAATTTGTTCTTCGGCGCCAATATCCCCTTGCTCAAAAATAATCGTTCCAATTTCACCGCTATGAACGACCTGACCAGCGAGATCAAGACGATTTTGGGCAACTACAACAATCTAAACGTGGACAACCTTTTCTTCTATAACGACAGTTATTCCTTCATTATCGAGAAGGGGGGAATAGCGGAAATTTCCGATATGTTCGAACAACACTACATCAGCCCTACCTACAACACCGAGTTCTGGAAAAATCAGATTAAGGAAGAATATCACATGAGAATTTTTCCAGCGGCCCAGTTCGAGAAACAAACTATTAATGGAACGATCGAGCCTGCGGGTCTCTACTTCCCCGTCATCGTCAAAAATAAGCTTCAGAGAAACAGCTATATCGCTGCCTTTATCGATGCTAACAAGATCTACGCCAACTCGCACTTCGCGGATAACGATCTCTTCTATATCGAGAACGGAGACGGAACCCGATTTTTTGGAAACCTAGATATTAAAGCGCTTTCAGAGTTTCGGATCTCAGGGGATGGAGAAGCTTACGATTCTAATAATAACAATTACTACTTCTATCAGAAAGGAGAGAGCTCCCAGCTGACCTATGTCAGCGTCACCCCCAACCAGCAGATCGCCTCCACGGTATCCCGCTTAAGTTGGTTGCTGTTGTTCTTATTCGCCTTATCTCTGGTGGTCAGTCTGATTATTTCCATCCTGTTCAGCCTCCGGTTCAAGCTTCCGGTGCAACGCATGCTGGAATCATTGCAGAAAATGAATCCCAACTTCAGCGTCAACAGCACAATCCGGGAATATATCCAGATCGGGGACAAGCTGAAGTCAATCATCGTCTCCAACGAGAAGATCAACCAGGATTTGCAGATGAAGGATTCCCTATTAAAGACGTACAGCTACTGGAATAAGGTTAAGAACATTCCCTTGGAGCATCAGGAAATGCAAAATCTGATCGATAACACCAAGCCGTTCTACTTCGTAATGTACCAGCTCCAGCCTGTGCGCGGTGCTCAGTCGCTCCCTGCTGAAGAGACGACGAAGGCGCATTTCGCGGAGATTCTCAATTCCGCCATCCTGTCGCGCTTTAAACAATCCGAGACGCTGCAGATCGAGAAGGATCTGATTGTGTCCATTATTTTCGACGACGATCCAGCTCCTAATCAAGATTTACTATCCGCGACTTTGCAGGATCTTGTCAAGCTATTCGACGATCACGGCGGGTTCTATGTCACCATTGCCGCCAATCCGCAGCTGAGAAATCACGGCGACTTCACAATCGCCTACGAGGAAACACTGCAAATGATCCACGAGCGCAAGCTTAACCCGAGAACGCAGCTCATTACCGAATCGGATGGGGACACTCGCATCCTCCCGGTTCCTCCGTCCGAGCTTAAGAAGCTATCCGCTCATGCGGAAGCAGGAAATACAACCGAAATGATGCAAATCATTCATCGAATGCTTCAACGTCTTAGTAAAAAAGGCAGAGCGTTGGAATACAAGAAGATGGCGAATGACATCCTTGCCGAAATCTTAATGGTGCTGATGTCGCAGAAAATTGATGTAGGAGATTTGCTATCCGAGCTTGCCCCTTATGAACAGCTGAAGGAAATCACGACGGAAGAGCAGTACTATTCTTTCTATAATGAATTAATCGAGGGGGCCGTCGCCTTAATCAACGACAAAAAAGCCGACAAAGATCCGATTGTCGACTACGTGCTAGCTTATATGGAGCGTCACAGCGGAGAAGATATTAGCCAGGAGGATATCGCCGGCAAACTCAATATTTCAATCGGTTATATGGGCAAATATATCAAGAACAAAACCGGCAAAACGTTTAATGAGTACCTTGAGGAAATTCGTATTAGCAAAGCCAAGCTAATTCTGACCGAAACCGATGACAAAATCCATGAGGTTGCGAACAAAGTCGGTTATCAGAACGCGAATTCCTTTACACGGATGTTCAAGCGAATCACCGGGGCTACCCCCGGTGAATACCGCTTGGGAAAACGAGCGGAGTAGAAGGTCGGCTGCCGGTTCCGACTCGGGATACATTCTGGTTGTGCAAGAAACCGCCATGGGGAGGAGCCCATAGCGGTTTCTTTTGCTTTAGTACAATTCGTCCTTTAATTACCGGTCAGAATCCTTTTTTCAAGCCAGTCTTGGTTTAGAACGTTCGACTTGCCATTCGTAATCCGATGCCAACCAACAACCATATACTTGTTCGGAGCCGTACCTGCTTGTACGGGGGAGCCTGCTATTGCGACATCGCCAATCTTCCACCCCGACTGCGCGGGCAAAGCTGCGAAGGTTACCGCTTGTTCACCTGACCTCCGACCGCTGACGACTATACTGTCCGCGATAGTGGAAGCTGCCGATGCATCTACTCGATTACCTTCCATGTGTAGATATTCTAATACGGCAGGCGCTCCGTATTCGCCAAGGTAAATACCTTGATCGGTCGTCCCACTTCCTCCACCTATTTCATTGAAGGCTAGCGTCACTCCGCCCTGCGTTCCGGACACATGAATACCTTCCGTCTGCGGATAAACGGTAGATCCCTGAAGATTGCAAATCGTATTGGACTTAATCGACGTATTAGAAACTTTTCCCGTTGCCCCCAGTCCGACGCAAATCCCTTTGCTAAAGCCGTTGACCAAATTATCTGAGATCGTCGTATCGAACAGCGAAGCCCCCGCGGCGGCGCACACTAGCACGGCGATATTGGAAGACCTGTCCGTACAGTACAGTTGATTGCCTGTGACCGTTATGCGATCCCCTCTGCCATGATGCATGTTCAGAAATATGGCCGTCTTAGGAAAAGCCATTCCGGGATTTAGAATTTGACCGGGAAGAATCTGTACTCGGTTATTGCCGATCAGAACGTCTGATAAGCCTAGATCAATTGGCGCAATACTGAACAGCCCCACCCCGAACCACGAGACGTTAAAGGAATTTCCGGTTACGGTGATCCCTCTGGACGGCGTCTTCTGGTTACCAGTGATCCATAGGCCTTGCGAGTAATTGTTGACCATATTGTTCACAAAATAATTCTCGGACCCATGAAGCTCGGCCGCAACCACCGGGCCAGCGACGCCCGTGGAAACCGTAGGGTGATCGAACACGCAGTCATGAACGTTGATGACGTCTCCCCACATGTAGATCGAGGAGTGATCGCTGCTGTCGATCCCGTTATTGTAAAATCTGCAGGAGCTAATCTCTACGTTACGACTGTGCGTAGCGGGAGCTTCTTGCTGTCCCGTCGCTATGCATGTCACGCCGGGAGAATTGATAAATTCGCAATTCGTAATTTTGGAATCGTACAACCTGGCATCGACACCGGAAGTGGCCACGGTACCGGAGATAAATATACCCGCGCAGTTGACGGCGCTATAAGTGCCGCTGCCTCTGCTGGGGCTAATCTTATTGTTTGCCCCGTTGATGTCGAAGGTAATTCCTTCAACATACAGGTTATTGATAACGGTGTTTCCGGCAATGAGATTATAATATTTCGGGCTGGCGTCGGTAGATTCGTTATTCTTGAGCTTCAATATCGTCCGCCCAATGCCTGACCCCACCAAATTCATCTTATCCTTCGCGATCAGCGAGCAGACCGAGGCTCCACCAGCCAGCGCGATCGATTGCGACAATGTTAGTAAATAGGTCCCTTCTGGAAAAAAGAGAGGGCTTCCAGAGTCGATTGCCGCTTGGATGGAAGCCGTATCGTCGTTCGCGCCGTCCGCCAGCGCTCCGAACGAGAGCGGAGTCAACCGTTCCTCGTTCAGACGAACTAAACAGCCGGTTCCCTTCGGGTTAGTCTCGCCTGTTCTATTCAGGAAACCCCGCAGACCGGATACCTTTCCGTTCCAAGGAACGGTCGGCGATATGATGCTACCACCATTGTGGGCCGATTTGCTGCGGTTTTTGTCCACATAATAGATGCCTCCCCCGATCGTTTTATTGGGATGATAGCTGCCTATGATGAAGGTCTGACCGTTGTCTAGCGAATTGAGCTTAAGAGATTGAATATCCGCAACGCTGCTCAGATATTCAGGATCGGCAGATTTCTTATTAGCGGCAACCATTCGTGGGCCGCTCAGCAACAAGCTACCAGTAGCTACAACCGCCCCCATGCTGCCCATCGCGGCCAGAAACTTTCTCCGGCTAAATGGGGACGAGGAAGCGACCTTCCCCTGATCTACTTCCATTCCTTTTATTTCCTGCCCATTACTTTCCTTGGAATGATTCATGTGCTTTTCCTCCTATTGGTCTGTAATATCGCTTTTGCATAGCTGAGGACAACAAGACGCTTACTTCGAACAAAATAAGTAACGGAGCAAGCACGAGTAAATTGGAGATCAAGTCCGGCGGTGCAACCATCGTGGACAAGATAACCATTAAGAGATAGCAATATCGTCGCCATTTTCTCAGTAGCTCCGGAGTCACTATACCGATCGCCGTCAGAAACGCGATGACGACGGGCATCTGAAATAAGAGTGTGCATGGTATGACGATGTTGAACATGAACGAGAAGTATTGTAGGACTCCATAGGTTTCCTGAAGCCCCATTCTCTCGTTTAAGCCGGTAAGAAATGCGGTAGATAGCGGGAAAACCAAGAAATAAGCGAAGCAGCTTCCCAGTGCCATAAGCGCTACCGACAATGGAATGAATTTAAGCGTCGCCCGCTGCTCTGTTTCCGTCAATCCAGGCTTGGTGAACTGCCATAGCTGGTACAGCACATAAGGACACGTAACCGCCAAGGCGAACAGCAACGCGAATTGCATGTATACCTGAATGCCGTCCCACGGGGAAAGCGCATGCCATTCTAGCCCAACGGCGGGCGGTACTCCTTTTAGATAGGAGATCACGGGAACGGCTAACGACAAACCACCAGCAATCGCAACGACTAGAACGACGGAGATTCGGATGACCCGCTTCCGTAGTTCAGTAAGATGGGCGACCAACGTCATGTCAGGCATCCGCGTAGACCCCCTCTTTCATTCGGCTTAAGTGGACTTGCCGTTCGTTTCCGACTCTGTAACTGAGCCCTTCGGCAGCTCTACCGGGCCATCGCCCATGATATCCTTGGCTCCATTCTTGAATTCCCTCAGCGTTCTTCCGAATGCCTTACCAAGCTCAGGCAGCTTGCTTGGGCCGAACAACAATAGCCCTACCAGTACGATTAGCAATATCCCTACAGTTCCAGGTGCGTGCATATGATCCTCTCCTTTACCCTATTTTGAATCCGCTTTCATTTTGACGTTTGAAGCGTTCTTCTTTTTACACTTGCCCTCTTACCTTCCTTGTACGCTTCCTCCCCCTCTTAGCATTCTAATAAGTCGGTCGGTATTCCGGATGCTTCAGAGCTTTTCCATCTTCGTACACCTCGATTATATAGACCTCCTTTTTCTCCTCGAAAGACGCAATAATCGTACTTGTATTCCCTTCGCGACATTTGGCCCGATTTAGATCGGTTTTGGAATAAATGTTTGTTTAATGCGTGCGGAACCGGTCCATATCGCGCAAAAAACCGCCGGAGCTAGCGCCCCGACGGTTCAATACGCTTTGAATATGGAGATTTGTGCCTAATCTGCTTGCATCCACAGCTTCAAATCATTCGTCGTCCTTAGAATGTCTTGTCGCTGCTCCTCGCCCGAGATTTCTCGTTCAATAATGTATTCGCCCGCGAATCCGATTTCCTTAAGCTTGCGCATGAACGCAGGGTAGTTAACATTCCCCTCGCCGGCGCGAACTTCTTCGCCCAGTCGGTCGCCATCTACGGGATACAATCCATCCTTCACGTGGATATTGCGCACGTAAGAGCCGAAAGTGTCCAGTGCGTCGATTGGGTTTCCCTTGCCGTACAATATCAAATTCGCTGGATCCAGGTTAATGCCCAGATTAGACAAACCTAGCCGCTGAATGGTGCGAAGCAGTACGATCGGCGTTTCCTGACCAGTCTCGAACCAGAAGCCGATCCCTTTGCTCTCGCAGTACTCTGCGACTTCGCGTATCGCGGCGACGACTGCCGGATATTCCGGGTCCGTCAGGTTCTCCGGGATGAATCCGCAGTGGGTAATGATCGCAGGCGCACCGATCCACTCCGCGAAATCCGCCCATCCCTTCAGCACCTCGACCCGTTCCTCGCGATAAGCCTCGGGGACCAGACCCAGCGTGACGGGTCCTTCCGTGAAATTCCATACTGCTGGCCCAGGAACGCCTGCCCATACCGCACAGATGCGGACGTTCGCCTCTCTTGCATCCCTAACTACTCGTTCGGCCACTTCTGGCGTGCACAGCTCGCGGTCCCAGCAGCAAAGCTGGCAGACAGGAAAGCCGTAATCGCTCACGACTTGAAACATGTTCCCTTTAACACTTACGTCGAGCATATGAATGACTCCGATTTCCATGTTTACATCCTCCTATCGATCACCGATTTGCACGAATTGTCCACCCTCGCTGGAGGAGCGCCGCTCAGCTTCGACGATCCGTAGCGCGAGAAGAGAAGCCTCGGGCGGCGATGTCGCGATAGCTTCTCCTGAGATCAAGCGTTCCGCGAAATACTTAATTTCCCGATATACGCCAAGATCCCCCGCATGCTCATAAACCCATGAAGCCCCCTCTGCCGGATAGACGGTTAACTGGCCGTACTTAAATACAAGCGTCGCTTTATCCAGATGAACGCGATAGCTCATCTCGAACGGGACTTCTCCCGGTAGCGATAGATCCCCTTGCGCTTGAATGATTTTCCCGTCCGGGTACCGAAAATGTGCAGACACGATATCGTAGTTTTCACTACATAGGGCCGATACCGCTTCCGGCTCTCCGAATAGCCAGTTAATCATGTCTACATCGTGAATATGTAGATCCACAAGAGCACCTCCACTCTTGTCTACTTGAAGCATCCAATTTTCGTAGGACCAACCAGGCTCGTTGCCGCCCCTATAGAAATTAGCAGCCTTTACTTTGCCGAATTCGCCGCTATCTACCACGCTCTTGAGATACTCGTATTCCGGCCAGAAGCGCAGGCAGTGCCCGATCATCAAGCTTTTCCCCGTCGCCGCGGCAGCCTCAACCATGGACGCTCCCCTGTCCGAATCCAGTGCGATTGGCTTCTCACACAAGACATGAAGACCCTTGTTCAACGATCGGATCGTAAATGTATCATGTAGAAAAGTAGGCAGCGTAATATCTACCATATCCATCTCTTCCTTATAAAAAAGCTCCGCGTCCGTATACGTATTAATCTTGGACAAGTCATACTCCGGATTCAATTCGATAAGATTGCTCTCTTGGGTAGCCCCATTGAACTTCCGCTCATCGATATCGAAGACAGCTACCAGCTTAATCGGAAATCCCTCGCGCTCCAATCGTGCGTAGACGTCCAAGTGTGTTCGTCCCATCGACCCCAAACCAACTAATCCTACCTTTATCATCGTACTGTCATCTCCCTATTCGAAATGTCTTCTGACAGCACCATCATATCGTTTCATTCCTTCTCTTGATTTAGATAATGAGTCGCTTTATTTGTACTTCTATTTGCATTATCGGATGGATTATTTATACTTTATTTAGAGCGGAGGGAAGCGAAGAATGGAGTTCGTACCTTACAGACTGAACGAGCGGATCGTCGTCAACAACATCTATACCTGCTATTATTTTGAATTTTCCAATCGAGAACGCTATAACGGGGAAAGCCACGACTTCTGGGAAATCGTCTACGTGGATAAAGGCGAGGTGAACGCGAATACCGAATCGGGCTACTACCGACTAAATCAGGGCAATATTCTCATTCATAGTCCGAACGAGTACCATCAGCTGGAGAATACCGGCAGTAAACCCCCAAATCTTTTCATTGTTACGTTCGGGTGCGACAATGAGGCGATGAGATTTTTCGACGAACATAAGCTGTTTCAAATCGGACAGGCCGAGCACGCGGTGCTGGCGCAATTGATGAAGGAGAGCCAGAACGCCTTCGGACTGAATCTGTTCCCGATTACTCCTAGGTCGGAAGCATCGTTCGCTGCAGAGCAGCTATTCAAAATCTACTTGGAACAGCTGCTGATCCTGATCATTCGCAAGGAGCAAACCGAACTACCGTATACGGCACCTTTATCGATGACAAAGGAAAACCAAAGCGCGCGTCTAAGCCAGCTAATTCTCGAATATCTCGAGCGGAATCTGACTAACAAAGTCACGCTGGACGACTTATGCACACAATTCAACATGAGCAGGACGCAGATGAACATCCTATTCAAGCGCACAGTCGGCGTCGGGATTATTACTTATTTCAACCAATCGAAAATCGATCACGCCAAAAAATACATCCGCGAAGAGATCTACAATCTAACGGAAATCTCGGATCTACTCGGCTACAGCAGCGTTCATTACTTCTCCCGACACTTCAAGAAAACGGTCGGCATGACGCCGTCGGAATATGCCAGAACGATTAAAGCGCGTAACGAGTGAGCGGTGCCCCAAAACATAAATAAAGCGTTGGTCCAGGAACTAATCCTGAGCCAACGCTTTTCTTATAAAAGTTGCTTATTTCTTAGCCAAGGCCAAGATTTCATCTGTAACAAGATCAGGACGATATTGATGAACATAATGCTCGGTATCCTTAATGACTAATTGCTTCGCTTGCAAGGACCAGGAAGTAAACTCCTTTTCAGATTTGTTCCAAACTTCATCGGTAACCCCTAAATAGTCGGATGTCAGCACGGTAAGCGGGAAAGGGAAGGGCTTTTTATTATCCAATACAACCTTCGCATTAGCACGAGATTGACGTAGCTCGTCATCTATATTGGCATTTTTAAGCTTAAGCAATGAGGCTGTCAAATCAATCTTCTTCAGGTCATCGGGCACGAACTCCAAGCCATTGCGAGCTGCGCGTGCGCCTTCGATAACAGCGTCGGTGTTAAAAAGCATCCGAATCACGCCTGTTTTGATGAGCAACTGATTCACAAAGCCCCCACTTATTGGCGGCTCAGCATCATTATAGTAATATTCTGGACTACCGCTATCAATCGTAACGATGCCTTGTACCTCATCCGGGTATTTCTGTGCAAATCGGAGCACTTCCAGTGATCCTAACGAATGTGACACCAACACGTAAGGAGGCTTCTGACCAGCTGCTTGCAGCACTTCGTGAATTTCATTCGTTATCGTATCGATATCACGCTTCTTGTCCGTTGTATCGCTGTACCCGTAGCCAAACCGATCATAAACTGCGAATTTAACGTGTGGGGCTAGTTTGTCATACAGTGGGGAAAAATCTACATAAGGGTTAGCTGTGCCCCACCCCGAAGCCAATACAACCGTTACATCCCCTTGTCCTCCGGTATATAAATGCATCTTTTTCCCCTCTATATCATACAGCTTTCCACTAGGGGTATAAGCTTTCAGATCCTTCCGAACGCTCACCTGCTCATATATCGCTCCTGCCCCCAGAAGAACAAGAACAGCCAGTAATCCGAAAATAACTATCTTCAATAATCTTTTACGCCATTTTTTCATCTATTACACTCCCCTTTTAAGTTATCAGATACACTCTTGGTGTCTCCTTCATTATAAATGCTCAATCTTATTTCCGATCAAACAGTATCTTAATTCTAGCTTAATTATATATTTTGACCGTAAGCAGCTTTATAAATAAGGCTTAATTTTCTATACCATATGGCTTAATACGACATGGAATGAGGGAAATGGATTTGCTATCATTGATAATGGTTATCATTCACAATCGAAAAGAGGAATTGGATATGCGTCAACAAAGTAATAAATTATGGGCTACAGTGGCTCTTGTCATGGTTTTTGTTTTATTGTCCGCTTGTGGAAAATCAAACTCTTCGCCTTTGGCTTCGGAATCAGCATCCCCATCACAGACCGCTGTAGAATCACCATCCGGAGCTTCGGAAGAAGCGTCTACTAGAGTGTACAAAGACAGTACAGGCCGAGAAGTAACGATCCCGACCCATCCTCAAAGGGTAATCACGTCTCAGTATTTGCCGCAAATGCTGGCTGCTGGCTTAAAGCCGATCGGAGCCGCGACTCATTTACTTAACAACTTCACTGCTGTTAAAGATCAGCTAACCGGCATCGAGGATGTTGGTCAGGCTAATGAGATGAATCTAGAGAAGGCGTTAACCTTGAACCCCGATTTAATTATTGCAACGGAGTGGAATGAGGACAAGCTTGATCAGCTAAGCAAAATAGCTCCTACAGTCATCGTCAAATGGGAAGGTAAGGACCCGTTCCAGCACTTTACGGATGTTGCAGATATTCTGGGCAGAAGCGATGAAGCGCAGCAGTGGATTCAAGCCTATGATAAGAAGGGCGAGGAAGCCCGGGCTAAATTGAAAGACTATGTAAAAGAAGGAGAAACCTTTGGAGTTGTCGTCATCGGAGGCTATGAGAAAGGACAGCTTAGAGTCTATGGTACTGGCAATGTAGGGTATACTTTGTTCCAAACTCTTCAATTTCCGATGACAGACTTCGTGAAAACCGAGTGGAACAAGGGCGATAACAACCAGGGGCTAGCTATCTCCTTGGAAAAGCTGCCGGAGTACGCTTCCGCTGATCGGTTGTTCGTCGTTAAGTTCGACAATGATCCGGAATTTCTAAAGCAGGTAGAAGATAGCCGCCTGTGGAGTGACCTTCCTGCTGTTAAGAATAACAAAGTTTACGTCGTTGACGCTTCATTATGGTTCTCCTATGATATTATGTCCTTTGAAGCACAATTGAATGACGCCGTCAGAATGCTTGCGAAATAAAGATCTAAACAAAATGATGCAGAGGAGTTCTTCAACAATCGTTGGGGAACTTCTTTTCTACGATTAGAAAGTCTACACTTCTATGTGTTAAGGGGGATGATATGATGTTCGACTCTATATCAACGCGACTGACGAACATATTCCTCTGGGCGGATACTTCGTTATTGACATGTGAAGCTTTGTCTGAAATTTTAGAGATCACTCATAGCCGTCATTTGCTTGTCGTGTGCCGTGATGGCTCGGGCTTATTATGGGCGGGCGGAATGGAGTATGAGCTGGAGCTTGGTAAATGCTTTATTTTCAAGCCGGATACGGCTCTGCAGATTAGCAATGCCTCAGAGTATCCTTTAAGTGCATATTTGTTGGAATTCAATGCTTTGACACTGTCGGCAAATCGTGGTCAGCCTTCCCCATTGCTTGAGGGAGGAGAATTTCGCGTCATTCCATTTACAAGATTAATCGACCTGGCCCGTTCCTTGTATGAGAACAAAGAGGTAGAAGGGGAGGCGGGTGAGTACGGAAACCATGCGCTTTTTCAGGAAATCGTGCATCTGGTATGGCAATCGGAAATGAAGGACAAGGATGACGATGCCACGCAGTCAGTCAAACGAACGATTGAATATATGAAAGAGTCTTATACGCTTGATTTGACGCATAGCCAGTTGGCGGAGATGGCGGGACTGTCTCTGCGGCATTATTCTCGGTTATTTCTCAAGCTGACGGGGAAAAGCCCGATTGAATTTCTGATTGAGCAGAGATTGAATCGAGCTAGACAGCTTCTGCTCACTTCCCGAGACACGATTCAGGAAATTGCCGGAAGTGTCGGTTTTCGCGACCCTTTTCATTTTAGCCGTAGCTTCAAGAAGCATATGAACGTTTCCCCTCGGCTTTATATTCATCTAAGGAAAAATAATATCCGTGTCATCTCCATGCAATTTCTAGGGGAAATGCTGACCTTGGGGATTAAGCCGGTTGGGGCGCCTGGATTATTACTTCAAGGCGGTTTTTTGGGCGAAAAAGTGGATGGGATCCAAGAGGTCTCGCCTTCTGTCATCAATCCAGAGATGGACAGACTTGAGGCATTAAAGCCAGATGCTATTCTCACCTTTGACGGTCATCATTACGAGAGCTATTCGAGAATCGCGCCGACGCTCAGTGTGCCTTGGTCACTCCCTTGGTTTGAAAGGTTTCGTAGGTTGGCAGAATGGATTGGCAAAAGTGAAGAGGCGGAACATTGGATATCGGCTTATTATCGACAAGTAGAGGAAGTTAAGGAGCAGCTCATGCAGCGCCTTGTGGGACAACCGACCGTATCTTTCTTCTGGAGTAGAGGACTTCCACAAACCTTGCAGGTTTATTATGATATGGCGGTTTTCTATCGTGATCTTGGAATGAAGGCGCCGCCCTCCGTGAGCCGTATTCAAGGGCTTGAAGGGCATCCATTCAAGGCCAATATTCCTGTGGAGGAAATAGCTGATTATGCAGGAGACCATCTTTTCATTGTCGTATCGAGAGATCAGGACTCTCTCCGAGCCATGCAACAGCTGGAAAACACCAAGGAATGGAAGAGCCTCCCTGCAGTCCAGAAAAGGCAGGTCTATCAGGTATCGGACGATTGGTTGATGGAAGACCCCATTTCTCGGCTGGGGCAGCTGCGGAGTGCGGTACAATTCATGAAGCCTTGATTGGCATTTTATATAGATGGGGCTTTCCCACCAAGTTTTTTAGTCTTGATAGGAAAGCCCCTACGTATGTTCATACCGCCATTAAGACGTCGCGATTTACCTACTTACCGATTTTACCGCTGTGCGGCAGGATGGGGCGGGCGTGACAGCTCCAGATGCTCCCTGAGCGTACGTCCGGTATATTCTGTACGGAACAAGCCGCGGCGTTGCAGCTCGGGCACTACTAGATCGACGAACTCTTCCAGACCGCCGGGCATGTACGGCGGCATAATATTGAAGCCATCCGCAGCTCCCTGCCGGAACCAATCTTCTAGCTGATCGGCAATCTGGACCGGTGTCCCTTTGATTTCCCGATGTCCACGGGCACCGGCGATACGCTTGTATAATTGGCGGATCGTCAGCCCCTCGCGCTCCGCCAAATCCTTCAGTAAGGTGAACCGGCTTTTTACACCGTTAACCTGCTCCAGCTCGGGCAATTTCGGCAAAGGGCCATCGACTGGGTATGGAGATAGATCGAAGCTGATTAAGGTTGAGAGAAGCCTAACCCCCGCCTCCTGTGGAATCAGCTCCTCCAGCTCCTTCTGCTTCTCGTCCGCTTCGGCCTCCGTCCTTCCGATAATCGGGAATACGCCCGGCATAATCTTAAGATCATCCGGCGAACGCCCGTGCTTAACTACGCGCCCCTTAATATCAGAATAGAACAGCTGTGCCTCTTCTAGCGTTTGCCACGCCGCGAAAATCACATCAGCCGTTCGTGCCGCCAGCTCCTTGCCGGGCTCCGATCCGCCGGCCTGAATAATGACCGGGAAGCCTTGAACTGGACGTGGCAGATGAAGAGGACCACGAACAGAGAACCACTTTCCCTTATGGTGCAAGGTATGGAGCTTACTGCTGTCCGCGAATCGCGCTTCGTCCTTATCAACGACAAAAGCGTCGTCCTCCCAGCTGTTCCATAACCCTTTTACAACATTAAGAAACTCTTCGGCCCGCTCGTAGCGCAGCGCATGTAACAAATGCGCATCGGAGTGGAAATTCATCGCCTCTGCCTGATCGGCTGAAGTGACAACGTTCCATGCGGCGCGGCCTTGGCTTAAGTGATCGAGAGAGCCGAACTTTCTAGCAATATGAAACGGTTCGTTATAGGTAGTCGAAGCCGTAGCGGCCAAGCCAATATGCTTCGTAACCGCCGCCAAGGCAGACAGCAATGTAATAGGCTCGGGCCGAATAGGTACGGTTTGGGCTGCCGCTTCGGGAAAGCTTTCCGCGAAAGCATAATTGTCCGCAAAAAACAGCATATCGAACTTGCCTCGTTCTGCGGTTTGCGCTAGCTTATGATAGTAATCGAAGCTCATTAGCTCCGATGAAGCCGTGCTTGGATATCGCCATGCCGCAAGGTGGTGCCCCTGCGGGGCAAGAAACAATCCTAGTTTTATCTGTTTTTCCTTCTCGCTCATTTGTAGCTACCTCCTTGTATCCGCATGCTCTATGAATGCCGTCGCCATTCATGATCAAATAGAAATAACGGCCGCCCGGCCTGTTGAATTCGCGAATAGAAGGAATACTGCTTTGCACACACCCCATCTTAATAACCAATTCAGGGTATGTCAATAGAAATTATGTGTTTTATTCCAAGTTTGGCAATGAAAGCAGCGCTTCTCCATTGACACACCTTCCCCATCATGCTAATATTTGGTACATCAAAATCCGATATGTTTAATCGGATTATCGACCGGTCCACCGGAGAACTACACATAGCCGATTTACTCGGCAGCCACCGCATGGCTAAATGCGTAGTTGGAGCCGTCGAACAGTTTCATTCTCACCGCCCGGAAGAAAAATAGCTGGTATCTGTATATTGCCCCGTTTGCCCGGATCATTTTAAATTCTTAAATTGATCTGTTATTTTTCATGCGCCGTATCAAGATTGGGCGTTATTCGCCGTGAACGAACGGCGTCAGCCGTTTATGCTTGCAAAAGGCCTTATGACATAAATTGAATTTTTGGAGGAAGTAACGTGTCTATTAAATCAAGCTTGAAAATAATCATCTCTTCTTTACTTGTATTAGCTTTACTGACGGCCTGCGGCAATTCATCCGAGAAGGCGTCCACCGAGCCTTCTGTTTCAACTCAGCCAGAATCACCAAAGGTTAAGCTCAATTTCATTCACTTCCGCGGTGAGGATGTTAAAGCCTTCGACAAGCTCATTAAGAAGTTTGAAAACGATAATCCGAATATTACCGTAGAGATGCAAGCTTTCCCTTCGGATCAATATAATACTGTCCTTCAACCAAAGCTGCTCGATGGCTCTTCAGCCGATGTATTCGCCGTATTCCCCGGCTCTCAGTACGAAGCGGTAGCCAAAGCTGGGCTTTTTGCCGATCTGACCGGAGCTCCGCTTCTCAGCAACTATGTGCCATCTCTCATTGAGGCAGGCCAGAAGGATGGCAAGCAATTAGCTGTTCCTTATCTTCTCGTCTACAACATTCCAATCTATAATGTGAAGCTGTTCGAAAAGTATAATTTAACGCCTGCCAAGGATTGGGAAGGCTTCCTCGCGCTTTGCGAGAAATTTAAGCAAGAAGGCATTATCCCGATCGCTTTCGCAGGAGCCGGTATGGGACCTGCTCAGTTCATGAATTCGATGGTCATGAACAACGCACCAGACCCACAAATCTTCGACAAGCTGGATGCGGGTGAGACGAAGCTGACGGACGAATGGTGGGTCAAAACGTTAACCCAATTCAAAGAGCTGAATGACAAGGGATACTTCCAGAAAGATGCTGTCGGCACGAAGGATGAAGGGGCTTCCGCCTTGTTTATCCAAGAAAAAGCAGCCATTCTGGCAACCGGCTCTTTCCAGCTGGTGCAGAACAAACAGCAAAATCCGCAATTAGAGCAAAAGCTACTCGCCCCTATTACCGTACCTGCAGAATCCGCAGTATTCGAGGGCATCCATACAACATCATTCCTGCTCGGTGTTAACGCAAAGTCGAAGCATCCAGATGAAGCTAAAAAGTTCCTTGAATTCCTTAGCGGTAAAGAAGAGGCCGGTCAATATGCTAACGAAACCGGGCAAAGCTCGACCGTCAGTAATGTCCTATATGACAACGAGCTTCTGAAGAGTATTACGGATGAATGGACTCAGAAGAAAACACGATTTAATCCTCGTTACACCATTAAGAACGGCGATGTTCAAAGCGCAGTGCTAGGATCTATCCAAGCCGTTTTGGGCGGAAAATCACCTGAAAAGGCCGCCAGCGAAGCACAAGCCATCGTTGAGCAACAGACTGGAAATAAGTAACGATGCGAAGGTATAAGCGGTTAATTATCTTTTTTGTACCGGGGACTCTCTTATATTTGGGGTTGTTCATTTACCCGTCCTTGACTGGCTTACTCCATTCTTTTACCGATTGGGACGGCTTATCGCCGTCCTATCGTTATATCGGTTTGGACAATTATAGGACATTATCGGAAAATATCGTGTTTAGTAAGTCGCTAGGCAACAATATGAAATTCATGCTTGCCGTCGTGCTGGTGCAAACCGTTGTTTCACTCATACTGGCTTTACGGCTATCCAAGGAGACGAAGACGAGCATCGTGCTTCGCTCCTTGTATTTCGTGCCTACGGTCATCTCTTCGGTTGCCGTAGGCTTCATCTGGACGTTCGTATACGATCCTACACTTGGTGTTATTAATCAGGCGCTGGAGCAATCAGGCTTCGGCAACCTTACGCAAAACTGGCTAGGCGACATTAATCTCGCTATTTTCTCCATCGCGCTCGTGCAGGCATGGGCACATATCGGACAGATGGTCATTCTTTTCGTCGCAGGGCTACAGGCAATCCCGACAGAGCTAATCGAATCGGCAAAGCTGGACGGCGGTTCTCGCTGGCAAGTGTTCACCCGCATCACTTGGCCACTACTAGCTCCCGCTGCAGCAATCGTTGTCGCCTTCACTACAATTCAATCGCTTAAGGCGTTCGACCTGGTGTTCACAATGACTGGCGGCGGTCCGAATTATGCGACGGAAATTTTATCTACGTTTATTTACAGCACGGCATTCTCTAGCTATAAGTTTGGTTTGGCTTCAGCAGCCTCTGTGCTTTTCTTAGCATTGATCTCGCTGATCACCTTCCTACAGTTCCGCATTCTTCGGACGGATCGGATTTCTTACTAACATGGCTCACAAAGGAAGTGCCCTCATGTTGCTGAAGCTGCTCAAATGGCTGCTTCTAATCGGTTTCGCGCTTGTCGTGCTCATACCGCTAATGCTCGTTGTATTTACGGCGTTCAAGTCAACGCCGCAATTTTATGCTAACCCAATCGGATTTCCGACTAAGCTTTTTACAGGTAACTTTCGCACGCTGTTCGAAGAGCAGCCAATTTGGCGTTATGCTAGAAATAGCGTTCTAGTAACCGTCTCCACTGTTTTTTTTGAATTATTATTAGCCAGTATGATCGCTTATGGCATCATTCGCTCAGGCCGGGTTTTCGGAAAAGGCATGTACGCGCTATTCGCAGTCGGGCTGATGATCCCTTCTCAGGTAAGCATCATCCCGATCTATTCTCTGCTGCACAAGTTGGGATGGACGAATAGCATAGCCGGGCTGGTCGCGGTTACGGTATCGGTACTGATGCCGTTATCTGTCTTCATGCTTGGCGGATTTATGCGGACGTTACCTAAAGAAATTATGGAGGCAGGCTCCATCGACGGACTTGGAGAGTGGGGCATATTGCTAAGAATCGCGTTGCCGCTATCCGCTCCCTATCTAGCAGCAACGTCAGCCTTCCTATTCGTCATTGTATGGAACGATCTCCTGTTCCCTATGCTACTGGTCAATACCAAGGAGAAAATGACGTTACCGATCGCGATGCTCCAATTCAGGGGCGAATTCGTAGCCAACTATCCCATGCTTATGACGGGTGTGCTGGTCACTTCGATCCCGATGATCGTCCTATACGTGTTTCTCCAGCGCTTCTTCATTTCCGGCGCATTGGCTGGGTCGCTGAAAGGCTGATCGCGTTCTGTGGGAGTGTACAGAGCAATAGCTATAAATTTTATGGTTACCGCTCCCGGTGACGTGTGATTTGGGGCATTAACTATAGAATGTATGGTTACTACTCACTGCGGCGTGTGATTTGGGGAATTAACTATAGAATGTATGGTTAATGCTCACTGCGGCGTGTGATTTGGGGAATTAACTATAGAATGTATGGCTAATGCTCACTGTGACGCGTGGTCTGGGGAATTAACTATAGAATGTATGGTTACTACTCACTGCGGCGTGTGATTTGGGGAATTAACTATAGAATGTATGGTTAATGCTCACTGTGACGCGTTGATGGAGGTATTAACTATAGAATGTATGGTTAATGCTCTCTGTGACTCGTTGTTGGAGGCATTAACTATAGAATGTATGGTTAATGCACAATTGAAAAAGTCGTTGTTATGTTGCTTCACGCAAACATAGCAACGACTTTTTTCCTATATATGGTATTAGAGCTTCACCAGCAGTTAGGCATTTAGTACAATTACCGCTAGGACGACGTATTCCCATACACCATACACCATCCGCACACATCACCTTACTTACTACTAGCTATTTTTCAAAAAATGTAAATGAGAGCCTGCTAGAAATGAACCGCAAGCCCACCTATCTTGTCTATTCTTTAGGAGGTGATCACCGTTGGGCTATGATTACTTGAAACACGCCGAATTCATTGACGCCGCAACGCTGGAATCGCTAATGAGCGAATACGGCCAGGAAGTATGGAACTATGCCTATTTGATCTGCCGCAGCCGCAGTATAGCAGACGATATCGCGCAGGACGTATTTCTAAAGGCATACCGCCACTTTACCTCGTTCCGTGGAGAGTCATCCGTGAAAACTTGGCTACTCCGAATTACGCGCAACCTAAGCTACAACTACAGAAATTCAGCATTTTTCCGAAAAGCGCTATTGCTCGATCGTATCATCCCTAGCGGACATCATCGATCTGCTGAGCAAGCGTTCCTTGACGATGAAGCTACCAACGAAGTTTGGCGTCAGGTGTTCAGTCTGCCTGCCAAACATAGAGAGATTTTACTCCTTCATGCGAGGCATCAACTGTCGCTAGGCGAGATCGCCTCGTTACTTGGCATCCCCGAAGGAACCGCTAAGTCGAGATTGTTCGGTGCTCGTCAGAAATTATCAAGGCTACTGAAGGAGGAAAAAACCCATGAACAGTTTATCTAATCCCGACTGGTACGACGCTTTGAAGGACGACCAGCCACTACGAACCCGTACTTTCACGGAGGAACTGGCCACTGACATTTATACGAAGGCGTTGGCTTCACCTGCCCGGAAAACCTTTTTCTTTCACAAGCGGAGGATACTTGGAGCAGCGATAATTGCCGTTGCCGCATGCATGGTCTTCCTGTTCACTAACACGCTTGAATCGAACGTTGCCCCAGCCTCTCCACCTAAAATCGGGTCAGAAGCCGGCCCGCTTGATCCGCAAATCCGTGACACATTGATAAATTCTCGCCTCATCCGGGAAGGAAAGAAAGAAATTCTGTTGGAGAAACGCATCAACGGCAACCATGTATTGATCTATTCCGCACCCCCCGCTTCTGCGGAGAGTGCATCCTTGATTATCGACATTTTGAAATGGACAGATTACGGCGATGATCACTCTGTCGGTACCGGTCTAGATGGCTGGTCTCAGGCCTACAGCGGTCAAGGAGAGGACAAAGCTTCCATGATGCCTGGGGTAACATGGGGGGGTGAAATTGGATACGGTGACCTTAAACTGTTTAACGGGAATATTACCGAATCTAATATATCTGGCATCCGAGTTGTCGACGGGTCCGGCAAGCAATGGGATGCACACATCTTTCCGAGTTCAGACGGCTCACGTTATTGGTTCGTCGATATTGCTGAACTGGTTAAAAACTATAAAATCGAAGCCCTCGACGCACAAGGAGCCGTGCTCTCCTCTTTCTCTCCTAATTTCTGATAGTGGGGCAAGCTCCGCAGTTCCTTCACTAATCTTCCCACACAATAAACCGTGTACCGCCATCCTCAGGACGGCGGTACACGGTTTATCGAGCGACAAGGGATCATAGAACATGCGACCCACCACCTAATCACCCGCGAGAGTCGTTTTGTTTCTCCCGTTATGCTTAGAAGCATACAAACACATATCAGCTTCATGATACCAGCCCTCGAGCGTCATATCGGAATCCAAAAGCTCTGCTACACCAATACTGATCGTATAGGCGATTTCATAAGCCGGATCAGCTGATTGCACCGTTTCTTGTTGCACGCGTAGACGCAGACGTTCCGCTATTTCGTAGGCCGCTTCGCCGTTAAATCCCGGGAGGATGATCGCGAATTCTTCACCGCCAATCCTTCCAGCCACACCTGTCCCCTCAATTACTTCCTCCAATAGTTGAGCAAAACACTTAAGCACACGGTCACCTGCCAAGTGCCCAAAGCGATCATTAATCTTCTTAAAATCATCTAAATCCATTAGGAGCAAGCTTATGGGCTCTTTGACTGAACGGGAATTCTTCATTCTTTGATCCAAGAGATCCAGAAAGTGTTGCCGATTGTACAGCTGTGTTAATCCATCCCTTGCTGCTTTTTTTATTAGTTGGTTCTCATATAATTTACGTTCGGTAATATCAGAAATGATTAGAAGAGAACCGGTACGTTTGTGACGCACTTGAAGCGGAATCAAGCGGAATGCATGCTGTCTCCCACAGCTTTCCACCTCAATCTCTCCTTGTTCCTTAGCTTCATAGAAGACCTTTAGGGAAGGGTGCCCCTTCAGCAGAGGCGGCAGGAAAGTACCTACCAATTTAACTTCCCCCCATAAACGCTCGGTGATCGGGAGAGCTGCCGGATTCGCATCGATAATTATATCTTGATCATCAACTATCAAGATTCCCTCTGTCATATGCTCAAGCACTTTTTCTTTAGCTAGTGGACGGACTTGCAGAAATTTATGCATGAATAAGGCATAGAAAAGCAGGAAACCTGTCGGCAGCATCGATACCGAGACACTAATCTTCCAACCGATAAAGTCGCCCGCATTAGTAAAGACATAAGGGGACAGAGTAGCCAGCATCAATAAGATGTGCTGCATTCTGTTGATTTTCGGTACTTTTCTGATATTGATTAACAGCATCCCAAGTCCCCAAAGACCCATGAAATGGTGAAACAATAGGAACATAAAGCCGAAATTAGTTCGTTCTATTTTGATACGCTCAGTCTGCCCGAAAGCCTCTAGAGTAACCGATTCTCTTATTAAGTGCAGCTGTGAATCTGCGAACAGCAAGATCCAATAAGTCACTATAATGATACTTAAAATAACAATCCGTCGGAAGACAACCTTAGAGCTAGTCCCGATAAAGGACATGATCATTCCTAGCAGCATAATTGGAGAGGAGTATAGAGGAATCTGTTGTATATTACGCCATAACAGTTTGTCCTCTAAGCTGCTTGCATGAAGCTCTAATAGGCTGGCCATTGCTTGAATGGACAACAGGGCTACCATTAACATGAAAAAGATTGATTCCGGAGATTTACGATAGCGAAATGCATAGAGAAATAAAAACAAAAAAACAATGCAGCTTACCAAGATAGAAAACGAATAGCTGTCTTGTAAAATCATCACTTAGCCTCTTATCTTCCGGTTGGAGGATTTGGTCTATATATGAACAATTAAGTTTAAACATTTGGATATCGACTCGCGCTCTATGACTGATATTGTTCATATAACTGATGAATACGCGACGAAGGCTGCAAACCCAGCTCTTGAAGAAGCAATTGGGTGTAGTGCTCATAATAGTTATGAAGCGATTGTTGGTCTCCCATGGCTCCATATATATTTAGTAGCAGCAGAGTTGACTCTTCTTCAAATTCGTTGCGTGCTACCATTTTTCTCGCAATTTGTGCGCCTTCTCTATATCGCTTCATAGTCAGCAGCCAATTCGTAAGACGCTTCGCGTAGGAATCGTACATGATGGCCAACCGCTCACGTTCAGCAGCTACCCATGCATAAGATTTATCCTCGAATAGCTGGCCTGCAAACTGTTTCTCTAGAGCTATTGCAGCCACTTCATTTGCCGTATTAATATCGGATAATTCCTCCACAGCCTGCTCAAACTGAATAAAATCTACTTCTACTTGCTCCAAGTCTAACCGATACTGTTCCTGCGCTGATATGACCATTTCCTTGACCCCATGCAGAGACAAAGCTTTTCTAAGCTGATACACAGCTGTATTGAGATATATTTCGGCGTTTTTAAGCGGCATCTGCGGAAAAATTTCTTCCAAGATTCGGGCTTTGGTTACACTCCGATCTCGATTAACGAGCAAATATGCGAATAGCTCCATACTTTTTTTGGATATCCATTTAACTGCGCCTGTTTGCTTGCTGCTAACATCGAAGCCACCCAGTCCCCGAACGGTAAGTCGATTACTTTTGAGATTGCTAGCTTCATCAGAAGATCGGCTGCGTCTACTAGCAGCGCGAATAATTGTCTGGGTCAACCGTATTCTGGAAATCGGCTTAACCATATAGTCCAATGGATAAACATCATATGCATTAATCGCAAATTCTGAATGGGAGGTAGTGAACACGATATCCAGATCAGCCCGTACCGAACGCAAACTGCGGGCTAGCTCTAATCCATCGTCCTCAGCAATTTTAATGTCTAAGAATGCAAGATCCACATCCCTATCCCGAACGAAGTCCAGTGCTTCCGCAGCACTCTGGTAGCTTCCCACAAGCTCCACGTCTTCCATATTCGATAGCAGCCGCTTCATGGCGAGGAGCATGCCAGGCTCATCGTCAACTATGAGAACTTTCATTGCTCTCCTCCGCCTCTCACGGTGAAGTGAAATACACTTCCTTGCCCTACTTCACTTTCCACCCATAGACTCCCGCCGCTTAGTTGTACAAACTGCCGACTGACAAGTAGCCCCAGTCCGGTCCCTTTTTCCCCCAAAGTACCCGCTAATGAGTGAAGCTGCTTCTGCTCAAATAGCTCTCGAACCTGCTCTGCTTCCATACCTACCCCATTATCACGAACAGAGACGATAACCATGTCGCCGGAAAACTGTGCATACACTTGGATTAAACCGCCTAATCCAGTAAATTTAATGGCGTTGGATAACAAATTCCGAATGATTAACCCAAGTGCTTCCCGGTCAGCATACACTCGAGTGCCTAGGGCAACAGAATTGTTTACACTAATATGCTTCGCTTCACTATTAATGTGTAGCATATGACAGCATTCCTCTATAACCTCTGATAACTCCAATACCTGTGGACGAAGTGTCATGTCTTCCCGTTGGCTGCGGAACCACTCTAACAAATTATTAGTCATCCCAAGTGAATAACGAATCTGTTCGCCTAGCGTTTCAATGATTGCTCTATGATCAGGATCGAAACGATCTCTGTCTTCCTCTAATAATTCAACCAGCTGAAACTGCAGCGCCAAGGGACTACGGATATCATGCGACACTATTGTAAACAACTGATCCTTTAACTTGTTGAGATGTGCTATCTGCTCCAGATGCCTTTCTTTCTCTGTAATATCAACAATAAGGGAAATGCTACCTTGTCCTTGCTTACGCAATATACGTAACGGATATACGCTCACACTGTATATCTTTCTTTCACCATCTAGCCAGGTATCAATTTCTACACGTCCCTGTTGCATAGAGCTGCACAAGTTATGCCATTCTGGCCAAGGCTCCAATAGCTCAGACATATTTCGACCATTAATAACTGTAGAGCCCATCTTTGAAAACCACTGAGAAGCCTGTTTATTACTGTCAATGATCTTTCCTGAAGCGTTAGCTATCACAATACTTTCTTGAAGCGTATCGAGAACAATATTCCTAGCAATCGGAACAGTAGAAAAAAACTTAATTCGAAGTGTAATGACTAGCATTATCGTCCCTATAAATCCGCAATACACCGACAACGGAAGCATCCAGGACGACCATTGGGGATTCGTGAATTTTACAATCTCTAGAATAATAGGAAATGAGCTCAGAAACAGTACCCACAGTCCCGGCGTGCGAAAATCGTTACGAATATTCCATATATACTGAAATAGAAAATAAAAGCATACTGCCAAAGCACTATAACAAGTAATGGAGAAAGCGGCTGAATAGACGGTCCTCGTCCCAATTAAAACGCCGTTATGGAGCTCAATCATGCGATAAATCATATGTAGCTCTGGATCTAACCACGAGAGCATTGACCAAAGGGCAAATCCCGTAAACAGCATAATCTTCCATCGGGGCTTTAATAATCTGTCGCGACCGATTAACTGATAAGTGAAAAGGATAAAGAAAGGCACCATTAGATTAAGCGCTGTTGTCTGAATATTACGAAAAAACAACTTTTCCATTAATAATAAGCTGTTTTTCTCCATAATGACACCGCTAGAGTAAACAATCCGGCACACGATCACGCCGATAAGATAACTTACTCCACGTTCTCTTCTAAATCCATATACAGAGAATAAGATGATGCCCATCATGAGCAACGAAGCAATCATAAAGATAAGCTCTATAGTGGCATTCATGACAGATTCCTTTAGGTTTGACGTAAGAAGATAACTAGCTTTATTTCGTTCCTCTCAATATAGTATACGAAATTTTAGGGGTGCAAGGCGTAATATTCCATATTTCGACAAATAAAAATATCCGGTATTGTCATGAAACGATCACCACGTTCGTAAAATAGAAAAAAAGCTCGTACGGATGATAGTCTGCATTGGGGGGATGTACATGAAAATAACGTCCGGTGGATTCGAAGTTGTTTATCACGGTAGAGTATTCTCCTATGGGATGAGCCCGATCGAAATCACATTATCCGAAGAGAATGATCCTTTGACGTTCGTATTCTGTATTGAACACGAGCCGGAACGGGATGACTTCACGACGGACATCCGCCTTGTCCGACACAATGAGGTCCGAATTGCATGCATCAACTTTCCAAGAGGCAAACCTACCGGCAACCAGGACATGATCCATCTCGGGGTTCTAAACAACCGCAAACTGTCTCTACGTTACGAGGTGACCATCAATTTCGATTTGACAGCTTGGTTGCTGAACTTTACATTTTTCGCGGGGGAAGGAGTCTCGGATAATGAATAAAATCGAAATCCAAGACCAAGACCCTAAAGTCGCCAGTAAGATCATCGCAGCGAACGCGGAGAGCGAGAAACGCAAAGCCGAGCTCGGTTTCCTCGGTAAGTTCTTCGGCTCGGGGGACTACGTCCGCTTATACATCGTAGGCACGATTGCTCTCGGCATTCTCCTCATCGCGCTGGTCTATACTCTAACTCCAGACAAGTTCCGTTCGGCTGATTTCGGATTAAAGGAATTGTGGTCACTGGTGCTTCCCATCGAAATGACGATTATCGGATACTTGATAGGATCACGATCGAAGGAAACCGGTGGTTAAATCTCGCCTGATACGCACACTAAGGTACTTTAAAAATCAAAAGGAAGCATAAGTTTGCTAAGCAGCAAATCATGCTTCCTTTAAATTACGGATTATCGGTTATACTAGTACGGCTTGTTTTTCACCCGATAAGCCAAGCGTCTGAGCCGTTGAAGTATGAATTTCTTGGATAAGCTCTGGGTTTTTTAACAATGACACGCCGTAAGAAGGAATCATTTCTTTAATTTTCGGTTCCCACTCTTTAATATGTTGAGGGAAGCATTTCTTAATGACTTCTAGCATGACGTGAACAGCAGTAGAAGCACCCGGAGAAGCACCGAGCAATGCTGCTATTGAGCCATCCGCTGCACTAATAACTTCCGTACCAAATTGAAGCGTTCCTTTGCCGGCATCCGTGTCTTTGATTACTTGTACACGTTGACCTGCTACAACCAAATCCCAATCATCGATGCTTGCGTTGGGGATAAATTCACGTAGCTCCTCCAAGCGCTTTTCTTTCGATAACATCACCTGCTGAATCAGGTATTTGGTCAATGACATGTTTTTGGCGCCTGCAGCCAACATAGTTACGACATTATTCGGCTTTACAGAAGTAATCAAATCAAACATAGAGCCGGATTTGAGAAACTTAGGTGAGAAGCCAGCAAAAGGGCCAAATAGCAACGATTTTTTATTGTCGATAAATCTTGTATCAAGATGCGGCACGGACATTGGAGGAGCGCCAACCTTAGCTTTTCCATACACCTTTGCATGATGCTGCTCGACAATATCCGGATTATTGCACACCATGAATATCCCGCTTACCGGGAATCCTCCAAGACGCTTTCCTTCAGGAATACCCGATTTTTGCAGCAAATGTACGCTTCCGCCTCCGCCTCCGATAAAGACGAATTTGGCAGTATGGCGTTCAACGTTACCACTATCGACATTTCGTACTTTTAGTTGCCACGAGCCATCGCTAGTACGTTTAATATTATCAACACTTTGCTTATATTTTATATCAACGTTTTTACTCTTTAAGTGGTCAAACAGCATGCGCGTTAAAGCACCAAAATTGACGTCTGTTCCAGAGTCTATTTTGGTTGCTGCAATAGCCTCATTCAATGGACGATCTTGCATAATAAGCGGGATCCATTCCATCAGCTTCTCAGGATCATCTGAGAACTCCATCCCTTGAAACAGTGGATTGTTTGACAAGGCTTCAAAACGCTTCTTCAGAAAAGCGACATTTTGTTCCCCTTGTACCATACTCATATGAGGCAATGGCATAATAAAATCCTGCGGATTATTTACCAGCTTGCTGTTTACAAGATAAGACCAGAACTGCATGGATAGCTGAAACTGTTCATTTATATTTATAGCTTTACTAATATCTATAGATCCGTCTGGTTTTTCGACGGTGTAGTTAAGCTCGCACAGTGCCGCATGCCCAGTTCCTGCATTATTCCATTCGTTGGAGCTTTCCTCGCCTGCATTTTCCAGCTTTTCAAACACTTTAATTTCCCAGTCCGGTACTAATTCCTTCAGAAGTGTCCCCAATGTCGCACTCATGATTCCGGCACCAATCAAGATAACATCTGTTTTAGTTTGTCCGTTGCTCATTTTTACCGTCCTTATTCCCTACGTTTTGCAGAAAGGATGTAGACGATCCTGCTTAGGCGCCACAGCAAGCCAGAGCGCGACCTTGTCACACATCTTTTCTGGATCAATTATTACCCTATCACTTAGTGTATCACTATTAATAATAGATTAAAATATTTATTACTATTATATGATAGTTATTAGTTACCAGTGCATCTAATACTTAGCTTTCCGCAATATAAAATGGCCGATTCCATAAACTTGGCGTGGAGTATAGATGGCATTCTAAGTTCTTTAAGTGGTACATTTACAAACAACATGTTTATTGAGAGGAGTAACACAATGCAAATAAATATTCCTGGACGAGAAAGCCTTACACTTACTCACCTCGTTCTAGATTTTAATGGAACAATTGCTCTAGACGGGCTGATTCTTCCGAGTGTCAGAGAAAAGCTTGAAGAGCTTAACCCATTATTAAAAATTCATGTATTAACTGCTGACAGTAATGGGAGTGCGGCTACAGAATGTGAAGGTTTTCCCGTAGAGCTGCATGTTATTGGTAAAGATAATCAGCGGGAGGAAAAGCGGAAGTTTATTAGCCAGCTTGAACAAGGCGTTGCTGTTATTGGCAACGGTGTGAATGATGAGCTCATGTTTCGAGAAGCTGATCTTTCGATTGCAGTAATTGGAAAAGAAGGCTGTGCAACGGTAACGTTAATGTCTAGTGATATAGTCGTGACAGACATAATTGACGGATTAGACTTGTTAATCAATCATCATCGTCTTATTCCTACACTTAGAAATTAAATAAAGACCGATCCGTTCCGTCATGAAGAATGACGGATCAGACCGACCCGAATCAACACATCTCTAAAGCACCTTATATTCGCTTCGTTATTAGAGCAAAATTCTGTTTTCCAATATATTTTTCATACTGATATGAGACTTTGATGGTCCGAACTTTATAAGTGTATCTTGAAATTCAGCGAGCTCCTCAATAGAGGCGGTTTGTACCTTAATGAGATAATTATATTCTCCACTAATGCGAAATAAATCAGTTACTTCCCTAGCCTGTTTACAAAAATCGGTAATTTCTTGGCAATGCTCTGTTTTTAATAGAATAAACGTGGTCGTGCCTCGATTCATATCCCGTAAATTAAAAATGGTGTTATACCCGGAAATGATATTTTTCTCTTCCAGCTTAATCATTCTTTCTTTAACGGATGGTTGCGACATCGAAACCTCTTTGCTGATTTGAGAAACGGACATTCTTGCATTGTATTGAAGTAAAGCCATAATCTTTTTATCAATCTCATCCATAAGATGTTCCATATCAAGAGCCTCCTAACCTTATTTATAAAATAAACCAATTTAACTAAAATACCTTTTATTATGCAAGCATACTACTATAAAGCACTTATCTCTTGTATATATCTCATATTTTAATGCAATTATAATAAATATAAATGAGATAAGGGAGCGATATAGATGAGCGTTAAAGGTCTCTCGCATGTAGCGATCCAAGCAAAAGATTATAAAGCAACTATTACATTTTACATTGAGGTTTTAGGGTTCAAGCTAGGTCATCATTGGAGTTTACCATCCTTTCAAATTAAAGAAGCTTCCATGCTCATTTCACCTGACCAAAGAACCTGCATTGAGATCTTTGATAACGATGCCGTCATCCCCGCCCAGGGGAAGAAGGCATTGTCTGAAGAAGATGTAGCTCACGGAGCTTTATTACATTTCGCCTTCTATGTGGATAATGTAGATGAAATATTTCAAAAAGCCCTTGCTCATGGAGCAAGGGCTTTTGTACAACCGGATTACCTTTCTCTTGGCGAGCCGCCTCTTCTAGTAAAAAATGCTATCATCCACAGTCCCAATGGGGAAATTATCGAATTTATTGAAGATGTTGATTTTGATATGTCTACTAACACTATGTAAATTAAGCCGATGTTCGTGTTCCTAGGGTCGGAATTTTGTCTCTAGCTTCCTTCAGATTCCACCTAACGATGGACACCCTTGCTCTTGGCTAGTGGTTGGCAACTACAAGCCCCCACAGCGGACTTTCACCACCTAGTTAATCGCCATGCATGGCATACTGAAAATGGGGCTATCCCATAAGTGAGCTTATGGGATAGCCCCTGCTTTGACCTCGTTGCTCGAAATATTCGAACAACACCACTTAATCGCGCCTCTTCCGGTCCTCGTTGCTCGATATATTCGAACAACACCACTCAATCGTGCCTCTTCCGGTCCTCGTTGCTCGAAATATTCGAACAACACCATTCAATCGCGCCTCTTCCGGACCTCGTTGCTCGAAATATTCGAACAACACCACTCAATCGTGCCTCTTCCGGTCCTCGTTACTCGAAATATTCGAACAACACCACTCAATCGTGCCTCTTCCGGACCTCGTTGCTCGAAATATTCGAACAACACCATTCATAGTGCCTCTTCCGGTCCTCGTTGCTCAAAATATTCGAACAACACCACTCAATCGTGCCTCTTCCGGACCTCGTTGCTCGAAAATATTCGAACAACACCACTCAATCGTGCCTCTTCCGGTCCTCGTTGCTCGAAATATTCGAACAACACCACTTAATCGTGCCTCTTCCGGACCTCATTGCTCGAAATATTCGAACAACACCACTCAATCGTGCTGGGTCATGCCCTGCTAGAGTTGTAATTCCCTCTCCAACGGTCGGTGTCTTGTTACTTATGGAGGCTATTTCCGCTATGTTCCGATGACCATTTCCAGCTCCATGCCAAGCACGTTGGCCAATCGCTCGATTTGTTTTCCCGTATGGCCAACGCCCAATGCAAAATGGTGGGTAGGTCCGGCTGCGCACCATCTCTCGATAAAGTCAGCGACACTGCAATTGAAGCTGCAACGGGTATTGGTATTGCCGGTTTGCGGAATTTCGCCTTTGATCGATTCGCCTTCGGCAGCAATCATCTTGTAACGGCCATCCGCGGTCTGGGAGATTCCCAGCAAGGTAACTGGCCCCGCTTGGATGCTGAATTCCACGCCGATGCCGGAGCCGCTTTTGCCGTGGAACAAATCCAACCCTCGAATGATCGGACGGCTGTCGCTGATCTTGACGTTATGCGGGCCGTCATGCCCAACGAGTACGATCTCGTCCACGAAATCGCAAGGATGCAGCTCGGCGAAGGAACCCCCGGCGTCTAACCGATCCATAATCAGCATGGCCGCGCAAGTCTTAAGATCCGCTTCTCCCGCGAGTGGAATCCCCTTGCCGGTGAGGAGCGAATTTCCTAGGACCATGTTCGAGCCGATCCGTTCGTATTCATTGTTATCCAGCCCGCGATAGTAATAAGCAAGACCAGTCAAACCGTTCTCCATTATCAGCTTGTCGAGTCCGACTGCCACCTTGGCCGACCATTCCAAGTCCTCATGCTTGATCGGCCGTGTCACCGGATCGATGAACGGGTCGGCGATTGTGAATACGCTCTTGATTTCTTCTATTTTATCCGCGATCTCGCTAACCTTCGCGTCATTCACTAGCTTGGCAAGGTCGCACATCTCCAACATTTGGACATGGGAGCCGAAGGCAGCCGTGAACGCTGTCGGATCGGAATTCATATCGTACATGCCTTCGTAGGTATGGCCCAAATAGCCGATCCGCGCGTACTTAAACGCCCGCCGGGCATTCGCGACCTGGCACCACGATTTCAATTCGCGGACTACTCGCGGATCTTCATGTAGCGTCCCCACGATCATGCCAGCCGCCGGCTTTCCGGCGCGAACGAGCACCCCGCTGATCTCAGGCAACGAGCAGATATTATCATTCGCCAACTGCATATATGTCGTCGTGTTCCGGTAATCCAACCGTTTGAGCGGTTGCAAGGCGACCAAGACGGTAGGCACTCCGAGGTTCATAATGGCAGTTGCAGCCGATGACGACGTGACGTACGTACTCAGATTACAGAATAAGAAGTCTACATCTTGGGCTCTCAGCCGAGCGGCCGCTGCGAACGATTTGTCCACGTTATCTACAAAACCCGCCGATACGATCTCCACGTCGTAGCCGCTAAGCATCTTCTCGAACTCACGACCGTAACCCTCGAGTTCCTCCCGCAACCCCGGAAATTGTCCCCAATACGGCTCGTGACCAACCGTTATAACGCCAATGCGAGCTTTAGCCCTTGTAAACAATGGTATACTCATTTCCACTTCCACCTTTTCGCGATTAGTGCTATTGATTGTCAATCTAATTCCAACTGATCAGTTCGATCTCCCCGTTGCCCCCGGCACCGGCACTAGCCCCCGTAGCCAATCTTCGATAATCGATCGTTCTGCGCTCGTCTGGCAACAGATCGAAGTAATTGTCTGAGAAAACATACTCGCCGTGGAGCAAGACGGCTTTGGCATATCGATCCGCAGTAATGATTAGGCGGCCTCCTTCGGTCCCTTCCTGCCGAGACTCAATGCGTACGCCGGAAGCTTCAAGCTCCATGTCCGCCGGAATACCCGTAAAATAAACGCATCGATCCTCGCCGAACGGACCCGAGATATCCATTACCAGCAAGTGAGAGTCGTCCAACAGCGCGTCCAATTCCTCCAATGGCACCGTCTCAATGGCGGAAGATGTTCCTCCCCCTACCCCGAAGCTGAACTCCCGACTCCACCGAGAAGCATCGTCGGCTTTGCCGTCCAGCTTCAACACTCGCAGTCTTGCCGTCCCCAGAATTGCTTCAGGCTTGTCGTTGCATACCCAGAATGTATACCCGCCTTCCTTTTCCTGCCGATCGATCGAAGCGATAACCGGACGGGCGGCTTTCTTGAACCCGTAATAACCGCCCTTCGGATACCCGTAATAATCGACGAGGCTCCATCCGCTCGCCGGCCAGCAATCGTTAAACATCCAGAACAGAATGCCGCCCGTATAAGGCCGGTTGCGTCTGTACGCCTCGAGGACGAGGCGGGTAATCTCATGTTGAGCGTAGGACATGTGCCTAATCTTCTCGACCGTCGAGACGGCCGGAGGCATCAGCTTATCGGCAAGCGTCTCAAGCGCGCGGAAGAGCGTAAAGTCGACTAGCCCGGGATGGTTCTTCGTATGATACTCTAGCATGTCGAATGAAGGATCGTTCAGATCCTCCTCGCTCATGAACCGCCTCAGCGTATGAATCTCCGGCGTGCCGAACATTGGAAACTCCGGGCAGAACCGGCTGAGCAAGCCTGCGAAGTAAGCTCGGTAATCCCGCATGTCCGTATGGCGCAAGTAGTCGAAAATATCGAACAACGCACCGGTGTAATGCGCGGTGCCGATCGTGAATGAATTATTCTTGTTGCCGCCGAAAGGGCTCGTCGGCAAGAACGAACGGGACGGATCGAGCTCTGCGCACAGCCTGCCCGTAATCCGCTCGGCAATCGCCCGTCCGGGGTAGTCCGGATCATCTTCGCCGTCGAACATGCCGTTCTCGTTGTCGCCGTTCCACATGATCAGGCTCGGGCGGCTGCGAAGCGAACGGATGACGCCTTCGGCCTCTACGGCCAACGAAGCAGCCCATTCCCCGTCTTCTTCGGGATACGTACCGCATGCCATCATGAAATCTTGGAAGACGAGAATCCCTAGCTTGTCGCACCCGTCCCAGAAGGGCTCCGGCTCGTAGATACCCCCGCCCCAGCAGCGAAGCATCGTCATATCGGCATCCCGGGCGAGACGAAGAAGATTCTCGTAATGCGAATCCGGGATACGCGACGGAAAGGGATCGCTCGGCACCCAATTGGCTCCTTTGCAGTAGATGGGGACGCCGTTCACCAATAGCGTGAACCCGCTTCCGGGCCGCTCCCCGTTCATGTCCCACTCCGCGCTTCGAGCTCTCAACTCCTCGGTCGTACGCGCCTCGGCGCTCCCGGGCTTATCCGGAAGCTGCTCGATTCGCGCCGTGCGAACGCCGAATGAGCACTCCCGCTCGTCGACGATTCCCGTTTCTCCGTAAAGCTTCGCGACCGCCTTATACAACGGCTGGCCGCCGTATCCCGCGGGCCACCAGAGCTCGGGTTCGGCCAAGTCCGCCGTCAGCTCCAGCTTGTTCCCGAGCAGCTTGCGCGACGCCTCCCATACGATGCGGCCGGAAGGATCGAGGATGGCAGCCTCGACTCTGAGCGGCTGCCCGTCATGCCGGATCGTCTCCAATGCGAAGCCGATGGCCGCTCCCCTTCCGTCGATCGCCTTCGTATGGACATAGAGATCTTCGATCGCCGCGACGTCTTCGAAGACGAGCCGGACAGGACGCCAGATGCCATAGCTGACGAGACGTCCGACCCAATCCCATCCGAACGTGCACTGCATTCGCCGCACGTAGAGGCGTTCGCTCGTGAATGCCGCTCCGCGACCGCTGTAGGGCTTATTCTCGACTCCTTCCGCGATGGTACGGAACCGGACTTCTAGCTCGTTCGTACCCTTCCGCAGCAATCCCGATACGTCGAAGCGGTAGCGGACGAACATGTTGTCCGTCCGCGCTACCCGCGTCCCGTTCAGATATACGTCCGCGAAAGTATCCAGCCCCTCGAATTCCAGCACCATGCGCCCCGCGTCCAAGCGTTCAACCTCGAATTCGCGGGAATACGTCCATCGCCAATGCTCGACCCATGCGCAATCTTCCGCCTGCTTGCGATAACCCGGGTCCGCGATACATCCCGCCGCGAGTAAATCCTGATGCACGTGTCCGGGCACGCGAGCATCGATATCGATGCTCGTCGGACCGCCCTCGGGTCGTTCGCCTTCGCCCTTTAACTTCCAATATCCATTCAACATTATCGTTCGTTTCATCGTCGTTGTCCCTTCTTTGGTTCGTGCCGCCAACCGGTAACGGTAACGGCTAAAGTTACGGTTGCTGTATCGTTAAAGCTACCACCAGCGCTTACGGCAATTGAAAGACGACCGTCTGATCCGTCGCGGTATCCTTCTGAATATTCGCGAGCGCCGTACCGTAGGTCATGCCGAACGTATAGGACGCCGGCAGCAGTTCCTTGCGAATCTCTCCATTAGCCGTGGCGCCGATCGTCTTCCAAGCACCTCCCGAATACACTTTGGCGATGCCTCCGTCGACCGGCGCTCCTTGCGCGTCCTTCAACTGGATAAGAATGCTTGCCGTTTGGAAGACGACCGCCGGATCTTCTCCGACGTCCCACGCTTGCTGGTTGTAAACGCCCTCGTAAGTCATGCCGAACGTATAAGACCCCGCGAACACTTCCTTGCTTAATTCGCCGCTGCCGGTCGTGCCGATCGTCTGCCAGCTGCCGCCTACGTATGCTTTTGCGGTTCCGCCGGACAAATCGTTCCCTAGACTGTCCTTCAACCAGATGTTCGCCTTGACGGTCTGGAAGACGACCGTAGCGTTCGACGCCGTATGCTGCGTCGCTTGTTTTGTTACCCCTTGATAGGTCACGGAGAAAACATAACTTCTTTCCGGTAGCGACTTGGTCGCCTTGCCAGAGGCGTCCGTCGTCCCCAAGTCCTTCCAAGCCCCGTCGTAATATTTGACCGTTCCGCCGCTTAGCGGATTACCCGCGCTGTCCTTCAATTCAACGACCGTGGAGGTCGCTGAGAGCGCAAAGCTCGCGCTTTGCGCCGTTTCTTCGTTGCCCGCCTTGTCGATCGATTTGTAAAGCACCGCGTAAGAACCTTGCTTATCGAATACCAATGCGTTCGTATAGGGAGTCCAAGTCGTCCCATTATCCCGGCTGTAAGAAACCTGCTGAACGCCGGATACCCCGTCGGTTGCCGTCAACTCAAGCGTGACCGGGCCGATGTAAGTTCCGCCCGGACCGTCCGGAGACGACGGACCGAAGACGGCAGCGGTTACGGGAGCGGTAGCGTCCACGTAGACGGTCGCCGATTGCGCAGCACCTCCCGGATTGGTCGCGGTGATAACGGCTACGCCTTCGCCGACGGCAGTGACCGTTCCGCCGGCATCCACCGTCGCGACCGCCGGATTGCCGGAGCTCCAAACGACGCTCTTGTTCGTCGCATTACCCGGCAATACCGTCGCTTCCAACGTTTCGCTTTGCCCGATCGGAAGAGTAATCTCGCTTTTGTTTAGTGTAATGCTCGTTACGCCGTAACTCACCTCGCGAACCTCTATGTCGTCAACGTAGAAATCCTGCAAATCGCCTAACTGCTCGGTATATAGGTACACCCTCGTATCGGTGACGACCCCGGCATCCTGAATTTCGTAATAACCTTGAGCCTGAACCCAACCGCCGTAACCGAGAGCCGTGCTGCTGAATAAAATCTTCTGCTGCACGACGCCGTCCAGCTTATATTGAATGCATATCCGAAGCAGCGCCGGGCTGGCCGGCGCGGCATCCAGCTTGCCCCAGGCCGAGTAATAATAAAGCTTGCCTTTTTCGATCGTCGTAGGCAGGAATACCGCTCCGTACCGGTTGTTGCCGGTCTTGGTCACCCTCAGCGATTGCGCGCCATTCCGATGCTCGGCGGCGTTAAGAGTAAGCGTCGCGCTCGAACCGTAATACGCCGAAGGCACCGCGCCGCCTTCCATGCCGGAATCGACGATCAGGTTGCTTCCGAGTAACTCGTTGGACGGAAAACCCTGTCTGAGAGCTACCGTGACCTCGGTCGTCGCCGTGTGTCCGCCATCCAGAGACATGGCCGAGACACGTGCCGTCCCCGTGCTTTTCCCGTAGACGATGCCGTTGTTGTCGACGGTCGCCACAGCCGGATTATCCGAATGCCAGATGACTTCCTTGTTAATGACGCCGGTTGCCGGCTGGAAAGTCGGCACGAGCGTCAACGTTTTCCCGTAATAGACCGTCGCCGCGGCGTCCATACTTAAGCCCGTAGCGCTTATCCATGCCGGACTCGCCGAGTAGGAGATCGGTCTGACTTCGACGTCGTCGACGTAATAGTCATGACGGTTAGCGTCGACCTCGGTATAGACGTATAAGTATACGTCGGTGACGGTGCCCGTCTCCGCGATCGCGTAGTTCCCCTGAACTTGAGTCCACGACTGATTGCTTAAACCCGCGCTGGTGAAAATAATGAGCTGCTTAATCGTTCCGTCAACCCTGTACTGCAAGCCTACCCGCAACGGCTCGGTCAGCGTGGGGGCCGTAGCGAGCTTCGCCCAAACCGAATAGCGGTATTCCTGACCCGGAACGACGCCGTTTAATTTGAACATCGCGCTGCTGTACCTTCCGATTTTGGCGACCTTCAAAGACTGGTGACCGCTATGGGCCTGCGATATATCCAATCCGAGCACGGTATTGGTCGTTTGCGCTTGAATCACGTTTCCTTCCATCCCCGGATCGACAACGAGATTATCCCCGATGATCGGCAACGCGACGGCCGTATCCATGTGCACGGAATCGATCACGAAAGTTCCAGTCTCTAACGTCGGAACGACCTTGATCCGCCGGATCGTTCCCGTCCAACCGGCCGCGTTCGTCGCGTCGAACACGTATTCGCGGAATAACGGTTCGTTCGGCAGGATGTACGACGACAGTTTTTTCATCTCGTTCCACGAGGAATCTCCCTCTGTCTGATAGTAGACCCGGGCCTCGTTGCCGGCAGTCTCGTTGCGAAGCTTCACTCGAACGCGTTTCACGGACGAGGCGGCCAGATTTAATCCGTCCGGCGATTCGATCGCCGGCGCGACTCCTCCCGATACGCCCAAGGAACTTCCGCTGAATACGCCGCCTAATACCGCGCCGCCCGCGATCTGCCCGTTTGCCGTCCAGCCGTCCGCGAATTCGAAGTCCCAGATCTTTCCGGCCGGATAAATTTCGATTTTCCGCACCGTCTCGTCCCAGCTTACGGTCGCTCCGAAAGCATCATGGACGTAAGAGAGCGGGACAAGAACCGTTCCGTTCGCAAGCAGCGTAGGCGCATGCTCGAGCGTAAGCGGTTGACCGTCCTTATGGGCCGTGGCGCTGCCGACCGTCAAGTCGTATAGGGCACTTCCCTTCAAGGCGATGAACTTCTGCGCCGCGGCGTCCCATTCGGATTTGACGCCCAACTGGAGCCAAATATCCTTAATGGGAACCATGACGACCCCATCTTGAACGAGAGGTGGCTGGCTTAACGTTCTCCGCTTGCCGTCCACATACAGCTTTATCTCCATAGAATCGTTCGCGACGGCGCGAATGTAATCGATGTCGACCGTTCCCAAGGCCGATACCGGGTCGATCCGGATTTGCCGGATGTTGCCTACCCAGCTTTTGTTTCGCCACATCTCCACGTAATAATCGGTATACCCGTCGTCTTGCGGATTAACGAAGAAACCCATCGCTTTCGTCTCGTTCCAATCCCCGTCGAGCTCCGTCGTGAAGAAAACTCTGCCTTCGATATCGTTGGCGTTATTCTTCATGCGGATCTTGAGATAGGGAGCATCCTCCGCTTTGATCCCAAGGTGGTCGCCGGAGACGATCCCCGGATCCGTGTTGTTGAAGACGGCCGTCAAGCTGCCTCCCGAGACGCCAACGGAATCTACCTCCCTCAGCGCGGTCCACCCTTCCTCGTCGCCGGCGGTATTGAACTCCCACGACGCAACGAAGTTGTCCGACACGGCTGGCGGCGTCAAAGTTCGGTTAGGGACGACTCTGCCCGCCGGATACAGAACGCCGATTCTATCCTTCTGCGCCTGCGTCGGCACGATATCGTCGTGAGCTGCGGAGCCCGCGAAGACGTCGCGGATCGCGTCCACGTACCCGAATCCGGCCAGTCCGGCAGGCATGAGGAAGTGGCCTTCCCCGAATTCGTTCCAGTTGTCTAGCATGACGAGCTTCTTGCCAAGGTTACCCGCGGACAACGAAGGGATATACGTATCCTTCGTCCACTGCGCGAGTGACTGGAATTCCGACGGCGACGCGTAATACCCGAAGTGGAGTCCCCAAGCGGTGTCGTCCCGGCCCATACTCAATCCAGGGATAACATCCAGTTCCCCGAATCCGTTCTCCAACGTCAGCTTAAGCTTCTGATAATCCGGATGTCCGCCGAACGAACCCCACGAATAGGCGTACACCGCATCGAAGCCTGCTGATCTGCGATTGATTAGATCTTGAGCGTTCGTACCGTTGTACACGTTCAGAATGATCAGGTCATCAAATCCGACCGCAATCGCCGCGTTCCGCAGATAATCGATATCGGCCTTAGCTCCTGCGATGGAACCCGATAGTTTAACGAATTGATCGTAATGGTAGATCGTGAATACCGGCTTGTTGTCGATCTTCAAGTACCGGGGATCCTTGAAGTAATATTCGACCCAATAGGGGACCAGATTGTTACGGAAATCATTGCTGTCGGCCGCTTTGGAGTTCAAGTTCTCCCACATAATCGCGAAATCTACTTGATCGCTATACTCCGAATTGAAGTAACCGTCGTGTAGGGCGGAAGACAGGAAGGGATCCTTGACCGGGGCGTTCTCGCCGCCGATCGGCCTGAACCAGCAGGAAATCTGGAAGCCGATGCCGTGCTCGGCCTGCCATTTGGTCTCCCAATCCGCCGTCTCCGGATTTCCTTCGTCGTAGAATCCGAGCAACGGCGTACGATCGGGATACGGATTGATCATATCCCAGCCCAAGTGATGACCTTCGCGCCACATCGGGCAGCTCTGAACGCCGACGAGCTTGTCTCCGGTGCTTACTTTTACTGGCGGCGGGACGTAGTCGGAGGGCAAAGGCGTATCCGCGAAAGCGAGAACGTCGTCCAGCCACATCGTGCCTTTGTCGGCGGCGGAAGTTGAGAAGCGGATGCCGTCCACGGAAGAGATACCAGAAGCCAGCACGACATTGTCCGCGCTCAGCTTGCCGTTAATATAAATGTCTGCCCGGGAAGAAGCCAATCTTAGCTTCACCTTGAGGCTGTACCATAGATTTTCCCGGTAATCGTATAGCTCGACCGAATTACCCGCCGTGTCGACGTAAGCCAGCTTCCCGTTCGTCGTGACCAGCTTTAACGCGGTTCCGGTCCCGCTTTTCAGTTCCGCGGCGAGTCCGTTCTTCTTGACGGGTACGTAAAATTTATACTCCGCGGTCACGTCTCCCGAGAGCGGAGCGAAGCTCTTCGACAGCCCCATGGCTCCCGTGGCGTTCGCGGCGTCCATCTTAAAGCTGTAGATGTCCGGCTTGGGAGACATGACGTAATACCGGGTGCTCCCGTTTACTTGCTCGGACATCTGCTCGACCTTGATAGTGCCGCCCGACGGGCTCGACGTCCAATCCTGGGGCACGGCGCCGTTCGCGACCGATAGCAGCCTTTCGTTGACGGCATAGCCCTTATAAATTTTGAGAGGTGTGAAATAAAAATCCCCCGTAGAGGCTACCCCCGTCGTCAGTTCAAATCGATTCAATGCGTCGACCGAATTTTTGAAAGACTGCGCCGCAGCTTTCTTGACGCCGTTAATATACACGTCCGCCTTGCCGGCGGCCATGTCCGCGATTACTTTCACGCCGTATTCCGTGTTAGACGCGTAAGCCTGCAACGTAACCTTTCCTCCGCCGGACGTCTCCAGCACGAGATCGCTACCGCTCGTGGCGATGCTGACGCCCGCGGTATCTCCGTCGAGCAGTTGCCACTTCAGGCCATCTATAATCGTTAACGGCTTAAAGCGGTATTCCATCGTGATGGTACCCTCGGTCTGCTCGGGGAACTTACGGCTCATCGATACGGGAAGAACCTGACTCGTATCGCTCACTTTCAGCGTATCCGCATACAGGCTGACGAGCGCGCCGCCGGCGGAGCGAACGTCCCAGCCGGAAGGCCGGCTCTCGCCGGGGACCAGATTGGAGAAAAACGTGAAGTCCTCGTCCACTAGATAAGAGGTTCCCGCGGGAGCGCTTTCACTATCGGCGAGAACGGTACGGGAATAAACTACGATCATAAATGCGCATAAAACCATCGAAATGCTTAAAACGGTCCATCCAAATTTGATCTTGAACATATCAATCGGATTCCCCTTCGCACCGGAATTATGAACGTTTGAAAAAAACGGCGACCCCACTACTACGTAGCAGAGCCGTCGGATCGATCTGATTAGCTATTAGCCGTTTTCCAAGCGTCGAATTGTTTTTGGGCTTCTGCCAGAATCTTGTCCATACCGGCATCGTCCAACCGTTTTTGCAGACCCGTGTAATATTTCTCGAAGTCGGGCATGGAACCCGTCGTCAGAATCGGATTCGCTTCCTTCTGAATAGCGCTCACTTGCGCGATCTCGTTCTTTACAGGCTCTGGATTAAAGATGAAGCCGAGAATTCCCGATGCTTTGCCGTTCTCGTTGTTCTTCCTCATTGCTTCCAGCGCGGCCGTGGAGTTCCAATTGGAATCCCATTGATCCCATAGAGGTCCAAGCCAGTTGTGCCAGATCGCCCACGTTTGTTCCGAGCCGCTCTTAGCTTCGATTGTCGGATTGCCGTCTTTCACCGTTCCGGATTTTACCGTGTAGTTCTTTCCTTCGACGCCATAAGCCAGCGTGTTCAACAAGTACTTGTCGCCCCAGATCTCGTTGAGCAACATCATCGCTCTTTCCGGATTTTTGGACGTGGCGCTGATGGCCGAAGCGGCCGAAGTCATCGAATTCGTCGAGATGGTCGGATAACCGGACAACGTTTCTACCGTCGGGAACCCGTAAGTCGCGGTCGACTTCGAACCATCCTCGGTATAACCGCCGGAATCACGCATGACGGCGTATTTGCCCGATTTGGCTTCGGCAAGGTAGTCCGTCTTGATGGCCGCATCCTTGGCGATGTAACCCTTCTTGTAGAAGTCGTTGATCGTTTGGTAGTTTGCCTTGTTCTGGGCGACGCCCAGAATCTTGACGATCTTGCCATCCTGCTCGCTATAAGAAATCCCCGGGGAAACCGTCGTATAGTCGTATAAGGTAACCCCAGAAGCCGTCCCATTTGCGGTAGCTAAAAGAGGAATCATATCGGGCTCGTTCTTCTTGATCTCGGCTAGGAAGGGTTCCAGATCCTGAATGCTCTTGACGCTCTTATAATCGAACTGATACTTCTCGACCATATCTTTCTTGAATACATGGGCGCCAGCCGGAGAGTACGGAGTCTGCGCCGGAATCGCCATAATCTTCCCGTTGTAGGTCACTGCTTTCCACGCGCGGGGATCGACCTTGGCCAGAATGTTCTGTCCATACTTCTGAAGCAGTTCGTCCAGCGGCAATAAAGCGCCCTTCTGCACGTTATCGCTGATCCGATTAGTCGCGAAAGTCGAGAAAACCAGATCGTAAGGCTCGCCCGCTGCCGAAATCAGCTTCATTTTGTCTTCCCAGCCGGCATTGTCGATCAGATTGAGTTGTAATTCAGCATTCAACTTCTCCTTGATAATCTTGTTCGCTTCCGCCAATACCGCATCCTGATCCTTCATGTTGTCGATCGGCTTCGGCATGTACCAGCTGAGCTTGACGAAATCCTTCGTTTCGCTACCTGAATCCTCCGGAGATGCGGTCTGCGAGGCTTGAGATGCCGGTTGCGACGACTCGGGGTTGCCACTCGGACTGGATGCTGCATTCTCCTTCGAATTACAACCGCTTACGATGAACATTGCTGCTAGCATTGCGGACGTTCCTGACAAGAGCCACTTCTTTGATGTTTTCGTCTTTACACGACTCACTTGGATTGCCTCCCTTTTATTTGCATTTCATCTATAATTAGCATCCATAAGCTGGTAAGTCTTATGGAGTAATTATCATCCTTTAACAGAGCCAACCGTCAAGCCTTGTACGAAATATTTTTGAAACAGTGGGAATACGAGCAGCATAGGACCCGCGGCAAGAATGCACATCGCCATTCGCGCGCTGAGGGAAGGCACGAGCATTCCTGGCTTGACCAGTCCGTATTCGATGGCTTCCGCCGAATTCAAGTACTCCATGTTCTTCAAGACGCGGATGAGCAAGTATTGCAGCTTCATCAGGTTGTCGTGTTCGACGTAGAGCAAGGTTAGCCACCAGTCGTTCCAATATTGAAGGGCGAAGAACAGGCCCAACGTCGCGAGCGCCGGTTTGGAAATCGGAAGGACGATCTGCGCGAAAATTCTCAGTTCGCCCGCTCCGTCGATTTTGGCGGATTCGATGACCGCTTCCGGAATCGTCTGCAGGAACCCCTTCATCAGCATGACGAACCATCCGCTAATTAGATAAGGCAAGATAAGCGCTAGCGCGGTGTTCTTCAATCCCAGCCACTTAACCATCAGAATATAAGAGGGAACCATCCCTCCGTGGAAAAGCATCGTGAAGAAAATGAAGAAGGCGAGGAACGACCGGAAGCGGTAATCCTTGCGTGAGATGGCATACGCATAGGAAGTCGTCACCCACATTCCGACGATCGATCCGACGACGGTCGTCGCTATTGTCACGAAATAGGATTGAAGCAACGTCTGCGGACTGTGCAGGATAACCCGGTAGGCATCCCAGGTGAAATTCTTCGGGATTATGGAATACCCGAATCTCACAATATCGTTCTCGCTCTGAAAGGAAGTTCCGATAATGACCAGGAACGGAAATACGCAGACCGCGCAAAGAGCGATGAAGATAAAGTGGATAATCAGCTTCCCGACGGGCAGCGGTCTTCTTGCGAGTGACGTCGAGTAATCTTTCATGGTTTGGCCCCTTAGAAGAGAGAGTTTTCCGGATTTATTTTCTTGACGATGGTATTCGTAACGAGAACCAGGCAGAATCCGACGATCGATTGGAAGAACCCCGCCGCCGATGCCATCCCGATATCGCCCAAATCGATCAGCGAGCGGTAGACGAACGTGTCGATAACATCCGTTGTGCTATAAAGCAACGACGAGTTCAGCGTTACGTTGTAGAACAGTCCGAAGTCGCTGTAGCAGATGCTGCCGATCTGCAGGATGACTAGCATGATAATGATCGGCTTGATCATCGGCACTGAAATGGAGAACGCCTGCCGGATCTTGCTAGCTCCGTCGATCTTAGCTGCATCGTAATATTCCGAGTCGATGCCCATCAGCGCCGCGTAATAGATAACGGAGCTGTAACCGAGACCTTTCCATACCGCCGCTATCACGATAATGTAAGGCCAGTATTTCGGATCGCTGTACCACAGGATCGGCTCTTCGCCCAAGGAGACCAGGAAGCGATTGATGACGCCGTATTCCATATCGAACAACGAGCGAAACGCGAATCCGGCCACGACCCAAGAGATGAAATAAGGAATGAACAGAATCGTTTGATACGCTCTCACGAATCGCCGGCTCAACTCGTACAGAAGCAATGCGACCACCACCGAGAGCGTCGTGCCGAGTACGATAAAGGTCATGTTGTAGAGAATCGTATTCCGCAATACCCGATAGAGCACGTCTCCGTTAAAGAGGAAACCGAAGTTGTCGAACCCGACCCAAGGGCTGTTCCATATCCCCAAGTTGTACCGGTATGACTTGAAGGGCAGCAGCAACCCGTAGAGCGGTAAATAATTGAAAACAATGATGAGCAGAAATCCCGGCAGCGCCAACATCGACAGCCCCGCGTTCTTTTTCATAATCCTGATCATGCGTCCTGCACTTCCTTTTCGTGTTGCGTTTCGTTCTACCCCAACTTTAGGTGCGGAAGGCGGAACTGTATATTTTAAAAACGGTCTTTTCCTTCAAAAACACGCATTTGCCGCCTGAAATCGGAGCTTAAACGAAAAAACAGAGCCCCGGCGGTTATCGCCGGAAGCTCTGGGTCTCGAATGATATCTTTGCAGCGTTATTAATTAATCTTGTTTACGTTCCTTTGCAGGGCATATTCCTTCGGCGTTACCTTGTACTTCTTCTTGAACAGGCTGAAGAAGTAGGTTTCGTTCGTAAACCCAACCTTCTGAACGACCTCGTAGACGCTCAGATCCTCTTGGATAAGAAGCTCCGCGGCTTTGGTCAGCCGCACCCCGTTGATCATATCCGGGATCGACAGATTCGTCGCCTCCTTGTAAATTTTGCTCAGGCTCCGGGAAGAAATCTTCATCATGGATGCGATCGAAGGCATGCTTAAGGATAAGTCCTGATAATTATTATGAATATATTCCGTTACCGCGTCTACGACGAAAGAGTTGAGCGTATCCGTATTCTCGGCCGGTTCCTTGTTAATAGAATCCTGAAGTCCGCCCCTTATGATCCGATGGATCTCGGCCATCGTCTCCTTCTCAAGAATGCGGCGGCCAATAGAGGCGATCTGGAGCGAAGGCGCAGCGGGTATTTTCGCATCTTCCAACGCTTCGATCGCCGTATTGACCAGTCTAATGATCGAGACCAAGGCATTGTGATAATTCAGCGTCTCCATTTCCCCGAACAGATTCGCAAGCACTTCCTTCATGGCGGCGACATTGCCCGACTTGATCGTCTCCACTAGCCATTCTTCCAATTCCTTCGAATAACCAGATTTTTTACTTTCGGCGTTTTTGCGAATGCGCGCGTACGTAATGATGGAGCCATGCCCGAGATGCAGCCGATACATGGCTTGATCTAACGTCTGATTGTATAGAGAATGCAACCCGCTAAGCGTATCTGTCTTGTCGCTGATCGAAGCCGTGAAAGTAACTTTGAAAAATCGGGAGAAGTTTTCCTGCGCCTCGGTAAGTAGAGTAACAAGCTCCGAGGGATAAGCGCCGTCTTGCTCCGGAAGACTCACGATCAGCAGCACATGATCCTCCTTCATATCGATTCCTTCGTTCGGATACGTTCGGGCTACGATCTCTGAGGCGATGTTGAGCAGCGCGAACCGGAACATCTCCTTATCCTTGGCGCTGAAGGCTTGCTGGAACTCCTTATAATTATCGATTTTCAACATACATACCGCATACGAAGCCTCCGGAGACAAAGAAATTCGCATCTCTTTGAATAAAACCAGAAGCTCGTCCCTAGAAATCGTAAAGCGCTCGTCGAGCAGCCGACTCAGCCAATAATGCCTCATCACGTCCTTGTTGTCGTGCTTCTCCTTATAGAACAGTTCGAGCTCTTCCATCGATTGCCGATAGACGTTATTCAAATACGAGATCTCGTCGATGACTTCGTTCTCCCCCGCTCCGCGAGGTCTATCTCGCCTGATCGCATTCACGAGGTTGCCGAACGGCCGATAAATCCTGCGGGAGATCAGAATCGAGATGAAGAATGCCAGAATCAAGGCAATCAGCGTGATGACAATAATACTGGTTCGTAGACTCGCGATATATCGATACACTTCGAGGATGGGCTGCGTCTTCAGCAACGTCATCCCGGCGCTCTCGACGCTCGAATAGGTGACTAAATAGGGGGTTCCGCCGTGCTTGCTTTCAAAAAATCCGTCAGCGCCCGCATCCTGATGGGTAGCCTTATAGTCCGCTAGATCGGACTTCAACCACTGCATCATCCCATTGTCACTCGTTCCGTCGGCCAAATACTCACCGGATTGGTCCAAGAGGAAGATATTGTCGCCTTTGCGCTTGTCGATCATATTAATCAGCCGGATGTTGTCGAGCAACCACTCCGACCTGACGTTGATGACGATAACGCCTTCGGGCTTCAGACCGTCCGTCGAAGTTTCGTACATCATATAAGAAAACACATGCTCGGGCTTCGACTCTCTGTTCACCAACTTCCCGATGTTGCGGAAGATCGGCTTCATCTTCGGCGGTAGCTGTTCCGAATGGTACATAGTATCTAGTAACTGATCTTCGAAGAACACGGGACTTCCCGCATTGTAAGTCTGGTCCAAGTTCCGGTTGTAGATCGTTATGGAATGAATGTACGGATTAGTCGAAGTTATTGAGCTCGTTACTTTATTCAAGCGAGTGGCCACGTCGACCATATTCTCCTGCGTTGCATACATCACTGCGCCTACGTCGCTGTTCAAATAGAGAGATTTGCACAAGCTGCTGATCGTATCGTCCATGAACGCCATATTGTATTTCACTTGGAAAAGGATTTTCTGATTGGAGGCATACTCATTCTTCACCAGTAGTTTCTGGGTGTTGATATAGACGACCGCCGACAGCGCGGTGATGATGAGCAGGATTGCGATGCTGATCCAGAGTACCATCTTGGCATAGTAAGCTTTGATCCCGAATCGCTTCATTCGGTTGTCCTCCTCCAATTCGTCGCGGCGTTAGCTAGAAGCTTCCGCCGCCTTGTATGCACAATGCCGAAGAGACTGGCATTAGCCAGTCCCTCGTACGATCTTATTCCGATATGGCCTCCAACTGATCGGCCAGCGCGTGCAGGTTGTCCAAGCTGATCCTCACGCTGTCGAGCGCTTCGCCCTCGCAAATATCTTGTTCCACGACATACCATTCCACGCCGTTCCTCTCTCCCCATAGGAGCAGGGGCTCGAAGTCGATTATTCCCGTACCGATCTCGGCATAGGTCCTGCGCTCGTCGCCAGTCATATCCTTCAAGTGCATCGTAGGCATTCGGCCGCTGTAGGGCGTTAGGAATACCACAGGATCATAGCCTGCTTTTTTTACCCAGTATACATCAATTTCCGCCAGCACGGCATTATCCAACACCGGTTCTATAAGATAACTCAGAGCATCCCTGCCGCGAACGCTCGTATCGAACTCGAAGGCATGGTTGTGGAATGCGACCGTGAAGCCCTCGGACCTCAACTCGGCAGCCGCCGCGTTCAGTTCCTCCCGCAACCTTACGTAGCCTTGCTCGTTGCGCCATTCATGAGGCACAGACGGACAGATCAGACGATTTGTGCCTAGTAGTCTCGCTTCGGCCATGACGCCCTCCGTATCTGATCGCAATCGTTCTACCGAGACATGCATGCCTGCCGTTTTCAGCCCGGTCTCCCTCAGCACTTCGGCAATCTCCTCCGGGGCATGGCCATGAAGGCCAGCCGTTTCCACCCCGGCCCATCCCATGCGGCCAAGCGTTCTCAGCGTTGCGGGAAAATCACTCTCGCATTCCTTGCGTAGCGTATATAATTGAACGGCGAATTTGTGCTTCAATTCGACTCCCCCTCGGTTCACCATGTGACTTCCATCTCTCCGCTAATATTCGAGATGACCAACCTGTCGCCGAATACGCAATCTTCCAAATTGAGATATACATTATCGGCTCTTACTTCTACTTCTCCCGCGATCAAGCTGGCTAACGGCGGGTAGATCGTGACCTTTGCCTCGCGCAGACCGGTAACGTGGATGAACCGTACCGTAACTTTCCTAGGCGTAGGATTCGGCATGTATTCCCGGCAGAAGACGGTTGTCGTCTCCCGCTGATCGACGAAGACGCGGCACTCGTCGTGGAACGTCCGATCCAACGAATAGGCGGCTTCGCCTTGTCCTGCTCTGATCGTCTGACCGGCGATCACCGGAACCCCGTCGGGAAAGCGCATGCTCAAGGCAACCGAAGTATCCTGCCGCCCTCCCGTGAAGTAAAAGCCGTTGTCGTGTCGAGAGACGAACAGAAGAGCCGGCTTATTCGTTTCTTCATGCTTGATCTGGTTCAGCTCGTATCCGAATTCAGCGAGCAACAGCCGGACTAGAATCGAGATGTCCGAATAGGCATCCGGTTGCCGTACGGGCAGCTGCGTCACTTCCCCGCCTTCGAATGGCAGTGACCCCCGCACCCAGCCGACTTTGCCGCCGTTCCACTCCGGCAATTCCCTTGTCAAAGCAAGGATTCGAACTTGATTATCCCGACTCGCTGTCGCACATACTTTCGTGGCCCAATCGTCTGCATCGGCTAGAATCTCATTCAGCACGCCCCCTCCAATCAGCGGATCGTGCTTGAATATCCTGGAGGCAGCGGCATCGCCGCGGATCGTGTCCGGCTGTAACGTGGAAGCAAGCTCCAATTCTCCCTCAAGACCGCTATCCTGCCGGATGTTGAGCAGTTCTTGCCACTGCGGATCGGTAACCGCCCCGTAGATAATCGCCCTGCCGCCTTCCCGCACGAAGGCTTCCAGAAGCCGCGCATTCGCTCCTATTAATCCGGAAGCCGGAACGAATAAGATCGTTTCCCGCAGCTTGCCCTTACCTTCCCCCGTCATTGCCGCGAACTCATCCGTGCTCAGTACGGTATTCAGAGGCAAACCCTGATTGACCGCATTACGCACGAACCACTCTTCGAAGAAAATCGTGTTCGCTTCGTTCTCCGATGCCGCGACAGCCTCGTGATATTCCTTGAACGGATACAACCAGGTCAGAATGCCCGCTTGATCGGGGAAGTCTTGAATCGCTCTGCGCAGGTGGGGGATAATCTCCGCCGGACAATCCGGGTTCAACTCACCCTTCTCCGTATCGATCGTCAACAGCTCGATGATTCCCGGGTTTTCAAGCTCACCTTCGCCGTTCATCCGGGCGACGGTCAACGGACAATAGATGTCGTGCGGCTCCCGATCGTAGAGATCCCACCAAGGATTCTGCCAGAACCATGGGTCGTTCGGATAGAAGCGATAAGGGTACGTCTCTCCGGGCAGAACCGCGATTCTGGACATGTGCGAGGCGATCTCCAGACCGAAGTCGAAGTTGAGGGCACCCCATGGCGAATTCGGCGGCGGAAACTCGATGTATTTTCTCCGGTACAGCTCCGCAAGCGGAATGAAATCTTTGGCGATATCCATTCCCGTCCCGAAGTTGGTGCCGCGCACCTCCGTACGGTACCCTGGGCATTCCCGTTTGAAATGCTCCCAGAATGACAACGTTTTGCCCGTCAGCTCTTCGTAATTCGCCAGCGGCATTGAGGTTCCGTCGTAATTCGCTCCCAAGTACGTCCAAGGAAAATACGAGAAACCGAAGCCGTTCGAGAACCAAATATAATCGAAGCCGAGCTCCGGCAGGAAACTGGCGCATTGTCGTCCCAGAAATTCTCCGAAAGGCGTGCCTTCGGATATGCCATCCGGATAAGCCGCATAAGCGGTCTGATCCCCGTTCAACTTGGACCATGTGCAGATCACGGTGTAATCCGCCTTCAGCGCGACTTCTTTGCCGCCCAGCTCCGCATGGTTGATCTCCAGATGATGCTTGTATTTAAAATCCGAATAAGCGAATTCTGGGCCGGCGTCGAACGTCGCACCGACTTCCATCCGGATACTGAATTTCTCTTCGGCGATCCGCTTAAACGCGGCTACGATGAACCGGAGGTCAGCGTAGGTGATCGAACACGCATCGGACCGATAAAGCTTGGCTACGCGTGGATCGTTCTTATCGGTATGTCCGAATTTATCCTCGTTCGCGAAGCCGATATAGCGTCCCCATTCGATCTCGCGCTCCCAGTTTCCGTCCCAGACGAGAATCTCGCTGCCGTCGGCCACCCATAGGAGCATCGAGCAACCGTCGGCCATGCCGATCAGCGGCATCCATTGCCGAATCGCCTCCTCGCATACCGCTTCGATGGCGGATGGTTCCATACTCGTAAAAGGCTTCAAACTCATTTCCAGCGTTACTCGATTTAGTCGCTTACTCGATTTTGCTCGTCCCATTTCCCGTCGTCCCTTCTCGTTCGTTGTTCGATGACGGCATTCAGCAGTTCGGCAATGACGGGCCGAAGCGTCGTCGCTATGCGGGCATAGCCCAGATCGGATGGGTGTATGCCGTCCGTCGTGCAATCTTGGGGATCCTCGCCCAGCAGCAACGCGCCGTCGAAGAAATGAACGTTGAGATCTCCCGCGGCTCGTTGCCGATCAACCTCTTCCCGCTGAATCCGCTTGCGCTCCTCCCTGCGAGAAACCAGTTCTCCGTCGAATGCCTCTCTCGCCAAACGTATTTGCGATAGCACTAGAATCGGAACGTCGGGATGACGATCGCGGTAGATCCGGATAAATTCGGGCAACGACTCGCGGAGTCGCTCTGTACTCGGCGTATTGGCTTCATAATCCAGAATCAGCAATCCGGGCGCCTCGATCTGACTGATCAAATGGGCGAGCTCCGGCTCCCCTTGCGCGTTGCCGGAGAATCCTAGATTCACGAATTCCAGCGGAAACATTCGGCTTAGAATGTTGGGGTAAGCCATGCCTGGCCTTGTCGCGCATGCACCGTGCGTAATCGAAGTTCCGTAGAGGAGTACCTTCTTATCGACGGGGAAACCCGGGAAAGCCGCGATCTCCGAAGAGGGAGCGACGCCGATGTGCAGTTCTGCTACTCCTTGATATAAGGGAAGATTCAACGTAATTTCGCGCATCTCCCGCGTAAGCGAATCGAACAGTACGGATTCATACTCCTCTTGGGTAAAGTCGAACCGAGAAGTATTGATATACTTCTGGTTTCCGATCGCACCGATATAACAATCCACGCCACATTGGCCGGTAGCCGCCATCTGATACATGCTATATTTGTCCGCTAGCTTCACCCGCACGTATAGATTTGGGGAATCCGTCCGAAAACGGACTTGCACGCCGGTCGTATTATTCGCCAATCGATCCACTTCTGGCCGAATCTCATGGCTAGGATGTACGGGCAACCTACGGTAGACGCCATCCCGATCCAGCCACGGCAAGCCCGTCACGCGAAACGGCGCTTCGAGCGCCGACACCCATTTCAAGTCCGACTCCGAATTTCCGCCTATCTTCAAGTTTGGGTCTGCTTGATTCTCGTCTTTGCGATCCACTCCGCTCATTCTATCACTCCCCTACTTGATGGCATCCATCATCATGCTGAATATAGCGAGATCCTGCAGGTAATCTTCCGGCGTCGTCTTGGGACGCATTCCGGTTGCGGCTACTTGATGAAAATACTCGAGCTCGCACGTATAAGCGTCCTTGTAAGTCGGGCGTATGACCGTCTCCTCCAAGGCATCCCCGATTGTCTCCCTAATCCGCAGAGTTGTCGGCAATTGCCGCAAGTATGGCGTATCGTATTGAACGAGAACCGATTTGCGCTCCCCGTACACCTCGATATGAGCATCAAAACGTCCTTGCTGATCTACGCCGGTCTCGAAGACGGCGTTATAACCATCGAACTCCAGAATCGCGGTTTTGAATCTACCGCCGTGCGAGGAAGCGACCGCCTTCACGCTTTTGGGTACTCCGAGCATCTCCCGCATCGCGGAGATGTCATGGCTGTTCAAGCCTAACAACAGGCCGTACGCGTCATAAGTCTCGGGGGCCTGATCGCCGATGGCTTCCCTCATGAGACGGGCATTCCTCGTCTTGCGATCCTGGACGGCTTCAGCCGGGATATCGTCGAATCGGTATACGCGGGTACCCGATTGGCCTGTGAAGTAAGCGTTCGGACCGATAATGTCCCGCACCCGCGCATAATTGATCGGCCCCATCGTCCGGACTTCTTCCAGTGCACGAAGATAAGCTGGCGCGAACCGCCTCATATAGCCGACCATCACTTGGGAGTTAGAGGCATCTCGCGCTCCGATAATCGCACGGGCTTCCTCTTCGGTCACGCACATCGGCTTCTCGACGAATACGTGAATGTTTCTTTGCAATGCCGCCACTGTACAATCGGTATGGTATTCCATATTATTCAGTACGAAAACGGCATCCAGCTCGGACTGCTCGAGCATCTCCGTGACGTTCGAATACAGGTTCGTGACCCGGTACTTCTCTCCCATCTTCGCAAGCAGCTTTGGTGAAATATCGCAGAACGCAACCATCTCGTAAAGCTCCGGCAGCGATTCTAGAATGGGCAAATGGATGATCTGGGCAACCTCTCCTACACCGATAACGCCGACTTTCAACTTCTTCATCTTTGTCTCCCCTTTAATCGCTTTCCTTCGAGCACGACGCGCTAATCGGTAACGCCGAGCATCGTCTCGCAACTTAAATCTACGTGTCGCATCCGGCCGTGTACACTTCAAATTATGTAGATTTCTTCGATAATTGGCTTCCCGATATAGAATTTAGGGCTAATGCAAGAATCGAGTAGGCCCATGCGCAATTGCATGGGCCTCTCACAGATCCGACATGCGGGTCGACTCATCCGGCTCCTCCAGTGATTATCCCCTTTGGGGATGAAGTTCTCTTTAAATCTCAAGCAGACTATGATGGACACCCTTGCTCTTGGCTAGTGGTTGGCAACTACAAACCCCCCAAGTGGACTTTCACCACCTAGTTAATCGCCATGCATGCACGCCACACTTAAAAGAGGCAAACCAATTGGTTTGCCCCTCCTACGAATAGAATATTTGGATTTGGACGGTGTCTGCTATGACTAAGATTTAAGCTGGTCAAACAAAGCTTTAATGTCCGGATTCAAACTTAGCGCGCGCATAATGATACTCAAAGCTTCCGCCCTAGTTGAAGACTCGTTCGGAGCGAAGGTACCCGCAGCGCGGCCTTCAATAATGCCGGCAGATGCTGCCGTCTGAATCTCATCTGAATTCCAATAACCGACTACGTCATTGAATGACGCCGTTTGATGCTTTTCAACACCCTTGAAATCTACGATGCGACTTATGATGGCAATGATTTCAGCACGCGTAATAGCATGACTCGGTCTGAACGTATCGTCTCCATAACCCGTTATTATTCCGTTGGACGCTAGTGCTACAATTGCTTGACTAGCCCAATGATCCTTCACGTCCTTCAGCACCAGCGAGCTGCTCGCAGGTTCGATGTGGAACACTTTAGCTATTATTGCAGCAAACTCTGCACGTGTAATAGAAGCATCAGGACGGAAAGTTCCGTCTTTATATCCGGTTAAGAATCCTAATGTGACGAAAAGATCGATATTCGCTTTACTCCAATGCTCGTTAACATCAGGGAATACGTCCCTAACAGGCTCCGTTTGCGCTTGCTCCACTTTGCCTTTCAAATAGGCTTCGATTTTAGCTTGATCTACTACCGATTTGAAAATAGAAGTCGCAGGCGGTAAAGTAGGCTTCGGCTCGGTTGGCGTAACCAGAGGCGGATTGTACCCTCCGGAAGGTGCGCTTTCCGCTATCGTAACCGTCACTACGTAGTCTTGCTTGTTACCATCTGCAGCGTAAACCGAATACGTTACAGGATTCGTAAAGTCTTGCGTAGTAACGCCGCTTACTTGATTCTGAAGTCCAACCTTCACATCTGCGCCAGTAGTCGTAAAAATAGGTGCCAATTGGGTCACATCTGTACCAAAAGGTACAGTTATCGATACTGTATGAGTAGTCTGATTAACGACTCCGTTACTCTCCGGGCTCGTTAGTTTGAAAGAGGTAAGCTCCTTCGCAGGATTCAAGCCCTTATTAATAATCAGGTTATAAGGGATAACCTGATTATCAGAATCTACCGCATGGATGGCCGGAGATAGACTTAGATCCGATACCGTTACACCCGATTGTTGAACGACACCATTGATTTTAAGATGATCACCTGTTGTCACGAATGTAGCCTTAGCCGCGCTTAGATCCGTTCCATACGGAACATCAAGTGTAATCGTGCGTTGGACTAGATCGATCACTCCGGTCGCCAATACGGGAGAGATGAGGTCAAAAGACTTTAATTGATTGGCTACGACTACCGTGACCACATAATCTTGCTTGTTACCATCGGCAGCGTAAACCGAATACGTTACCGGATTCGTAAAGTCTTGCGTAGTAACGCCGCTGACTTGATCCTGAAGTCCAACCTTCACTTCTGCGCCTGTACTCGTAAAGACAGGTGCCAATTGGGTCACATCAGTTCCAAAGGGGACAGTTACCGATACTGTATGAGTAGTCTGATTAACGACTCCGTTACTCTCCGGGCTCGTTAACTTGAAAGAAGTAAGCTCCTTCGCGGGATTCAAACCTCTATTAACTATTAGAGTATAAGTGATGGCATTATTCTCAGAGTCTACCGCATGGATGATCGGAGACAGACTTAAATCCGATGCCGTGACACCCGATTGTTGAACAATACCATTGATTTTAAGATGATCACCTGTTGTCACGAATGTAGCCTTAGCTGCACTTAGATCCGTTCCATACTGGACATCAAGTGTAATCGTGCGTTGGACTGGATCGATCACTCCGGTTGCGTGTACGGGAGAGATGAGGTCGTAAGAAGTTAGTTGATTGGCTAAGACTACTTTGACTACATAATTCTGTGTCAGCCCGTTCTCAGCAAATACAGTGTACGTTACTGGGCTTGTAAAATCGTCAATCGTTTGGCCCGAACTTTGGACACTGGTTCCAATTTTTATAGATTGACCATTTGTCGTGAACGTTGCGATTTGATTGAGCCTTGAACTTCCGGTAGGCAATACAACAGTTATTGTATGCGTATCTTCATTCACAGTACCCTGTATACCAGCAACGGCATAAGTCAGCATTGCTTTGGTTGAGCTTACATCTGCAGCTGCAGCTTGTACCTTCACAGTATAGGATTGAGTGCCGCCGGCTTCATCACGAACGGTAAAGACAACATCCGATGTAAAATTTAATACGGCTTCTCCGCTAACTTGCTGTACATCATTCACATAAACCCCGGTACCCGTGGACGTAAAAACTGGCGCCAAAGATGTCAAGTTTGTACCGAAGGGAACTGTAAGAGCGATCGTATGGTTTGTCTCATCAATAATTCCGACAGAAGAGAGCGAAGCCAACCCGAAATAAGTGATTTCTTTGGCCGTACTGAGCTCTTTTTGGATATTAACGGTAACTCTATAGTCTCGTGTACTGCCATCCAAAGCCTCAACCATATAAATCAGTGGCTGCGTAAAATCCTGAGCGCTATTACCGCTTACTTGAACAACATCATTCACCTTAACTTTTGCCATCATTTCATCTGTAGTAAACGTGGGCTTCAACGCAGTCACATCCGTACCTTTTGGAACGGTAAGAAAGATCGCATAGGCTTCATCGTCGATAAAGCCCGTCACGGCAGGATTGGACAAATTAAACGACAGTATGGACTTTAAGTTGCTAGGACCGATAGTTACCGTAACTGTATAGACTTGTATACTTCGGTCTTCGGCAACGACCGTTAATGTTTGGGGACTCGAATAATTTGTCCGAGTAACATTACTAGTATGATCAAGAACGGACGCACCTTCGGAAACTGTAAAGATTTCATGCATATTATCAACGGCGGATCGGAAAGGAACGACGACATTGATCTTATGGTTCACGTTATCGATGACACCAGGATTCCCCTCTACGGAAAAAGAAAGAAACTCCTTCGATGAGCTTTCGACTTTCGCAAAAATAACTTGAGGAAATACATTTAGAAATAAACTAAAAACTAGCGCTACTGACGCGGCTTTCTTGAATGCTTTAAACAATATTGTTAGCCTCCTGCTTCATTTTGTAGATCATAGATGTCATATGCTCCACACCTCTTGTATCTATTTCTACAAATTTCGACAAAACCCTCTTTGAGCGTTGATAGCTCAAGATAGTTAAGGGACTATATTAGAGGAGGAATATTTCTTGATAAAGAAGAATCGTCCGCTGTTGCGGGCTTTTTCCTTTTTCTGAATCATTTCTGCCAAATCGAAGGGGTATGGTAGGAGAAGGGAGTGGGGATAACTGGGTCATATCCCCTATTCGGAGGTATAGCCATGTCCGATCATTCCCGTTCATCATTCGGCAACCCCGATGTAGACGAGCCTAATGACTTTGTTCGCGAGCTAATCGAGGCCGTCGGACATCCACCAGACTTTAACCATCATCCCTTTGCGCTGGGTGAGAATTCAATAGGGCACTGTTTGTTCATTGAAACATTGGTCGATACCGACAGAATCGAGAACCTAATTCTTCGTTTTATCGCGGAAGGCTGGCTACCTGATGCATTGGCCAATGAGCCGGATAAGCTGGAAGCTTGGAAGGGGAAGCTTCCCAATGTGAAAACGGCGGTAGCCGACGATATTCATGCATGCATTCAAGGCTTACTAGATGGGAGATGCCTTCTCATCATGCCGGGAGTCGAATGGGCGTTGATGCTGGATGTAGGTAAAACTTATCATCGTCCTGTAGATGAGCCGAAAACCGAAACGACCGTTCGTGGGTCACATGAAGCGTACAACGAAGATATGAATACGAACATTGGTTTACTACGCAAAAGAATTCGTACTCGTCAATTACGATTTGAGGAAATGAAGCTGGGCACCGCAACAGAAACTAAAGTGGTCATCGCTTATATGCAGGATCTAGCCTCGTCAGACACAGTTGAAGAGTTTCGCAAACGACTTCGTTCTATACAATCCGATGGGATTATAGATTGCAGTTATGTCGAGCAATGGATTGAAGATAAAACCCTGCTGCCGTTTCCCATGATCCAGAAAACCGAGCGTCCCGACGTAACCTCCTCTCATCTTTTAGAGGGAAGAGTCATTGTGTTAGTTGACGGTAGCCCCTATGCATTAATAGGTCCCATCACCTTCTGGCAGTTTTTCTCGTCACCGGAGGATTATTTTCAACGGGCGGATATCGCCACCTTAATGCTCTGGATTCGGTTTCTCGCCTTTGTGCTAGCTGTATTCGTTCCAGCTTTATATATTGCCGTAACGTTATATCAACAAGCTTTAATCCCCCCTATGCTATTGGTTAGCTTGTCCTCGCAGAAGGAGGGAGTGCCTTTCCCATCCTATGTAGAGGCGTTTCTAATGACTATTATTTTTGAGGTGCTTCGTGAGGCTGGGTTACGAATGCCTAGAGTCGCAGGTCAGGCCATATCCATCGTCGGAGCTCTTGTGTTAGGGGAGGCAGCGGTTCAGGCAGGCCTTGTTTCAGCAGCGATGGTCATCGTCGTCGCCATTACGGCCATTTCTAACTTTGTCGCTCCCTATTACAACTTCGGACTGTCACAGCGTTTCTTGCAATACGCCTTTATGCTGCTTGCCGGGTTTATGGGGTTGTTCGGCATCTTGTGCGGCTTTCTGCTCACAGTCGTACATCTTGCTTCTTTAAAATCGTTTGGCGTCCCTTATCTAGCACCCGTAGCCCCTGTGTATATCTCGGATTGGAAAGACATTCTGATACGGATACCTCGGCCGAAGCAGAGAACATATCCTCGGATGAGCAAGCCACGTCGAAGAAAAAGGTGACACCACAAGATGAAAGTCAACAATTGGCTCAGGAAGACAAGTCGGTGGCTCATCCTTTTGTCCTGCCTGTATTTGACGGGATGCTGGGATATGGTAGAAGTAAATCAGCTTGCTATCGTTAACTTTATCGGTGTGGATCGAGATCCCGAATCGGGAAAGTATAGTGTGTATTTTCAGATTGTTAATCCGTCAGGCTTAGCTGCCCAGAAATCCCCGGGGACAATTGCCCCTATCTATACCTACCGTATTGATACGACTAATACCATGGACCCGATGAACAAGATGCTTGATTTGATTCCACGAAAGCCGTTCTTTGATCATTATCAGGCGTTGGTAGTGACGGAAAGAATGGCGAGGTGGGGACTGGTGGAGCAGCTCAATTTTTTGGAAAAACAGCCTGATCGCAGATCGACGATCAACCTGATCGTAACCGATTCGTCAATTGAGGACATTATGCAAACCTACCTACCTCTGGAGAAAATGTCGGGCAGGGCGATTCGCTCTATTATTAACAATCAGGCAGCATTTTCGGGAAAAGCGAGCAAAAAATCGATGGTAAAAAGTCTGGTCGACAACCTCGAAAACACAGGCTTGACCGCACATCCACTCATCAGTTTGGCAAGTAAGGACGTCACCTCTTCCGCAACCCGCTATCAGAAAATCGATGCTAATAAAGGCAACTTTATACTGAAGGGTGGAGCTTTATTCAAGCAGGGCATAATGATCGGTAAGCTGACTTCTGACGAAATGCCCTGGTTTAATCTGATGAGCGGAGACATTGACGTCTTGATCCAGTCGCTTACCGTTAACGGCAAGGGTGTTGAAATCCGCTCGGATAAATTGGAGGTTCGAAAGAAGCTGGTGATGCAAGATGGGCGTCCTGTCTTAAAGCTCCATGTCGAGGCAGGATTGCATATAACGGGCAACAATCAGAGCGAAAAGCTGACGGGTGATAATTTGGATCAAATTACCTCAGCCTTTAACCGCCAAGTGTCTGAGCAATCCGAAGAGTTCTTTGAGAAGGGGAAACAGCACGGCTGGGATGTGGCTGGCATTGAAGATACGATTAACCGCAAGCGTGGCCAGGAATGGAAAACAGCGAAGCAAGACAAAAATCAGTGGCGGTTGACGAAGCTCGAGATTACGGTTAGTAGTACGATTAAAACCGTGGGCATCACGATCGACCCCTATGTGGATAAAAAGGAACAGCCATGATTAAGGAACGTATTAGCGGATGGCAGTTTTTCTTATTGACCTTGAACTATGCGGTTGGAACGGCCTTATTCGTCAGGCCGGGAGGTATGATATCCGCAGCGAAGCAAGATGGCTGGATGATTCCACTCTTCTCCGGTGGATTTGCCCTTATAGTCGTCTTTCTTTGGATCGCTTTGGCCAAAGCAAATCCAGAAAGCAGCCTAGTTCAGATTTGTCTCAAAGCCGGAGGGAAAACGGTTGGCGGTTTGTTCGCGTTACTGTATATTTGGTATTTCGTACAAACCTCCAGTTGGGTAACGCGCAATCTGGGTGATTTCATGAAGACTATCCTGATGCACAATACGCCGATTTCCGTGTTTCATATTATGATTCTGGCCGTCGCAGGTTACGCTGTAATTAAAGGAATCGAGACGATAGCAAGAATCAGCGAGTTTTTGACGCCGTTTATCGTTTTCGTCCTCATTGTCATTTACCTCCTGACTTTGACGGAGTGGAACTGGATGCGTTTTGAACCGCCTTTCCAAGCAAAGGCGATGGAGATCGTGGAGGCGTCGCTCCCGATTATCGGCTTTCCCTTCTTGGAGTGCATTGCTCTGCTTATGCTTGTACCTAATGTCACTAGTGGCCTCAAATCCGGCTTATTGCTTGGTTTTATCACGGCAACTTCATTGCTAACCGGCATTGTATTCATTACGATCGGCGTATTGGGGGTAACACGAACATCGCATTTCATGTATCCCTTGTACATCATTGTTCAGGAGCTGCAGGTGGCAGAATTTATCGAGCATGTGGAATCGACGATCGTTATCGTTTGGTTAATCTGGATTTTCCTGAAGCTCTGTATTGCGTATTATTGCGCCGTCGCTGGGATTTGCGAGCTGTTCCAGGTGAAGGATAGAACTTGGATTACCGTTCCGTTATTATTGTTAATCGCCGGGCTAGCGCTAACGATTCATGAGAATGTTGTGGAAAACGTCAATTGGGACAAAGAGTACATCTTCAAATATTCCTGCCTATACGGAATTATTGTGCCAGCGCTTCTGCTACTTGTGACACGCTGGCGGAAGAAACACAAAGGCAAGGGGGAAACTTCTTGAATGGTTTTATCGTGTTCTTTGTCTTAGTATTCAGCGTTATTGTCGTATATCTGATACGCGGTAAAAGACCCGTACGAGAAATTGTGATTTTCACCGTGCTGTCACTGCTAGGGGCTACGGTCTGGATTAGTATTTTTACTAATAACAAGTTCAATCCCGACCGCTTGATTGGTTCGACTATAGATTGGATTGGATTATAGACAGGGCGTGTATTGACCGGCATTCAGTCGGAGGGAACGCCACGTTCTCGAATTGTATGCAAAAGAAAGACCGCGCAGGAGATAGAACTCTGCACAGTCTTCTTATTAAATAGAAGCTTATTTCGTTTTGTTCGCGGCCCAATCGTCTAATTGCTTCTGCTTCTCTGCGATGACTTTATCGATGCCTGCTTTTTTCAATGCCTCATTAAACTTCGACAAGTAAGCGGTCGGATCCAACGTGCCCGTCTCAAGCGCCATCGTATATTGCTGAATGACGTTCTGGATAGCCGCTAATTCTGTCTTGACCGGCTCCGGATTGTACATAAAGCCTAGAGCTGCTGACTTCTGGGCTCCTTTATTAAATTCGTCCATCTGCTGCCAGATATCTGGACTGTCTGTTGCCCAAGGGTAGGCAAGTAGCTGATTACCGAACATCCAGCCTTGTCTGAGGTTGTATCCGCTACTCTTACCATCTGTTCCACTTGGGAAATCAATTGTGCCGTTCTCTTTAACTTCATAGTGCTTACCCTCGATGCCCCAGTGCAAGAGGTTAATGATTTGCTTGTCCGAGTACAACAGGTTGAGGAACATCATCGCACGTTCAGGATCCTTCGAGTTCGCAGTAATAGCGAGCATCGCATTCGTTACTGATAGCGTATTCATTTTTGCGGAAGCAAGCTTGACCTGTGTCAATTCTTTGCCCGTCCAGTTGCCGGTTTGCGTTGTAATACCTGGTTTGCCTTTATTCGGTGTCGCGAATCCAATATTAGCTTTAATATAATCCCGACCTGTCTGGGTTGATGTCGAAATGTCTTTCGGGATATATCCGGTCATAAACCATTTGCGCAAAGTCGTAACGAATTTAAGATATTCTTCGCTCTCGTACAGGTTGACTACTTTCAGGTTTTCCGTATCAGTAAGTACACCGATCATATCGCCGAGAGGGTCTATTGTCGTCATTAGCAGCGGGTACGCGATAGAGCCGCCACCAGAGGCTTTGCCGAGCAAGTTAATTTCGGGATGCTTTTCTTTAATCGCCTTGAAGATCGGCTCCATATCCTCCAGCGACTTCACTTCGCTAACGTCAAGATTGCTTTCCTTCAATAGATCTGTACGCATCAAAATCGTTGGATAGGATGCAAAATCTCTAATACTCGGAATACCATACGTTTTTCCATTGATCTTCGATGCTGAGAGTACATCGGGATCAAATGCAGCAATAATGTCCTTACCGTAGGATTGCAGCATCTCGTCTAGCGGACGAAGCTTCTTCTGTGCAACCTCAGAAATGTACTGATTTTCACCAGTAAAAATCAAATCAATCGGCTCGTTGCCTGAGAACATCAGCACTTTCTGTTGGGTCCATGCGGCTGATTCAATCCTTCTCAGCTTAACCGTTGCGTTAATCTTTTCCTTTGTGATCTTGCTAATTTCTTTCTCGATAAGGCCCAAATCAGTCTGATCCGGTCCCCAGAAGGCAAGCGTGATTTCGTAAGGCTTAAGCTCGCTCTCGCCTGTCCCTTTCGGCGACGCACTGCTTTCGTTCCCTTTGGAACCACCTGAGCTTGAGCAGCCGCTTAGAACTAGAGTTGCAGCCAAGAAAAGGACCAACATCGTGTTAACCGTTTTTGTGAACATAGTGAATGACCTCCAATGGATTTCCATATTTAGCGGATAATACCCTTTAAAGAATGGAGAATAACTATACAGCTTTTAATGCTGCGGAGGGTGATGGAAGCTTCAAAGCGACTGAAGACTTCCATCATCCCCCCGCGATTCACAATACGGAGTCGGGCTGTTTTCTCTGTCTCAACCACATAGCTAGAAATCCGAGAACGCCTGCCACGGATATGACAGCGCAGATCTCATACATGACCTTAGGTCCTAAGTGCTCGAACATCCAACCGCCGAACAAGCCGGCGACAATGCCCGATATGCCGCCCCAGGTCAGCGCGTAAATCGCTTGGCCTGTCGCTCTGTATTCTGGTGGAATCAGATGCGCAGATAGGGCCGTGCCGACGTAATAATAACCGCCGAACGTAATACAGTGCAGAATTTGAATGAAAATAATATGAACTGGACCGCCCACCATCGACATTAATAACCATCGAATAACGAACAAGATACTGATGAGCACTAGACAGCCAAGCATCATTCTCGTCGATTTTTTCAAGTAGCGATCGAACAACAAAAATACAGGTATTTCGAAAATGGCTGATAAGAAAACGGACCAGCCGATGAGTTGATTGGAACCGCCCAAATTAGAAATATACAATGAAACGAATGTTTGGTTAATCGAGTTTGGAATCGATATTAATACCCCAAGGATAACGAAAACGAAGAACACTTTGCTTGAAAGCATAACCTTCCAGTAGCTTTGTCTTTCCATCTTGGGTTTTGTCGTCACTCTTCCCCTAGGCAGGCGGACAGTGAACAATAAGGAAACAATCATCATAACGCCGTATAGTATCCATAGATTAAGTAAGCCAATCTCGGTTAGAACCAAGCCAGCTAGTACTGCGATAATTGCCCAGCCTAGCGAGCCCCAAAGGCGAAATGCTCCGAACTTATGCTTCGTGTTCTCGATGGCGTTCAGAATCAAGCTGTTACTCTGCGAGAACGTGGGACTGTTGAAGAAGAAGAATAAGAGCATTACGGCGAAAATGACAACGTAGTCCCGGATCTGAAACACGATAACAGTCGCTATCAAGTTGCCGACAAGCAGAATAATCAGAATTCGTTTAACATTTTGTAGCCTGTCGCTCCAATATCCCCAGAAAGGATTCGCGAAGATCGATATGAAAGGACCACCCGCCATGATCATGCCGATCTCTACCTTGGTAAGTCCGATCTCCTGAAAATAGAGTGGAAAGAAGGAGGTCAGAATCGCTATCGTACCGTATAGAAAAAAATTGAAGCGCTTAAGCGTTGACAAGGATTTTTCATTAACTTCGCCGGATGTAACAGCCGTAGCCATCGGATGGAAGTCCCTCCTTCGTTACGGGCATCTTTATAATTTTATTGCGGTCGATTTGGAATGCTCGATGATCTCTTCTCGGCTCACTTCTCTCCCCAATCGGTCGGACAAGTAAATCCCTTCGCTAATGAGCATCGTCTGCAAAGCAATATGTGCGCTAGGAAGTAGCTCCACTCTTCCCTGCAATGCAGCTATCCAGTGATGCTGGGACGATTGGTAAGCATCGTAATTCGGCTTCAAGTGATTCCAACGTCCGTCCATCTCATCCAGATTAACGGTTGCGTTCATATCCATATCGCATACCGTAGTGTGGAAGCTGAATGGTGCCAATATCGTTTGGTCCGAATAAGCAGGCAATTTCACTCCACCCTTGTTACCGACGATCGAGCAGCCTTCAATACTACCGAGATGAATGCTCCAAGCTTCATAGATGTCCAACGTTGCTCCGCCTTCGAATTTAACGAGACCTAAGCCTAGCTCCTCTACATCGAAAACAGCTTGCCCCGCGCGGGTTGCATCCATATCCATCTCTCTATAGCCCTTGCCTGATACGCGTTCCACCTTAGGTGTGTCCAGCAAATACAGCATTTGCGCGATATGGTATACGCCCATGTCGATCAGAGCGCCCCCCGCAGCGATTTCTTTGTTTAGGAATGCCGGTGTACCGTAGCCGTCTACAAATGGACGTCCCCGACGACGATGTCCCGTCGCTCGTGCATGATACAGCTTACCGAGCATGCCTCCATCAACAAGTGCTTTCGCGGCTTTCGTTTCCTTGCGGTATAGCGTGCCAAGCTGAACGTGGAGCTTCTTACCGTAAGACTTAGCAGCTTCGATCATGGTTACGCCGTCGCTATATGTACCTGCGATCGGCTTCTCGCAGTAAACGTCTTTGCCAGCTTGGAAGGCAGCAATCGTCACTGGTGAGTGCAAGTTATTATGAAGACACACATCGACGGCTTCAATATCGTCGCGCTTCAGCATTTCATTGAAATCCGAGTAAACATTCGGAATGTTATATTGCTCGGCTACCCGACTAGCTTCTTGTTCATTGACGTCGCAGATAGCGACGATCTCGACATTCTCGATGTTAGCGTAATTTCTCAAGTGAGCCTTGCCTATTAAACCGGCTCCTACAATTCCGATCCGTATGGTTCTTCCCATCCCATTCATCCCCCTGATTATGCTTATGTTTATTTCAAATTAGTTAATATGCGTTTCACAGAAGCGATTGCCCAATCCATCTCCAAGTATTGATTGGCTGGTGAGTTGTACTCGATGCCCCAGTATCCGTCATAACCAACATCCAGCAACGTCTTAACTAACTCCTCAGCTTTGCTAGAGGCTACGGTTTTGCCGTCGAAGTGCGTATGATAAACCCACGGAGCGACGAGGCTGTCTCCGATTTCTTCATCTACATCCCAACGTCCCATATGGAGCAGAATGCCGAAGCTTGGATGATTGACAGCTTCCGCAACCTTTTTCAGATAATGCGGATTTTTTGCGGTTCCCATGTGATTTTCAGGTCCGACAATCAGCCCCAGATCGGCCGCTATTTGGCTAAGCTCTTGGAACTTCTTTACCGTGTATTCGAACTGCTCCTCCGTCTCAGGAACGGAGCTTTTATCTCCCGTGTCGATGCGCACCGAGGTAGCTCCGAGCGTATCTGAAATTTTCAAGTAAGCGACAGCGTTGTTGAAGAGCAGCTTCCGCTTATCTGGATCCTCATCCCACATGTGGGCGCCGTCTACTGCAATGTTGACGACCTTCATTTCCTTCTCATCAATAGCTTCGCGAAGCTTGGTAATATAGGCCTCATCAGGCAAAGAGAAAATATCGTCGCGTACTCCTATGAAAGCGCCATTCCACAAATCTACCGTATCCAGACGATACCTGTATTTCGAAGACTCTAGATACCCGAACGTATCCATCTTTCCTTCTTTCATTGTGTTGAAGAATGAAAAACCGCCGATGCTGATTTTCACGTTAACGCCTCCCAGTTTCAGTAAAAGATCATGTTGTTCGTTCATGTTGTTCGTTCATGTTGTATGTTCATGCTGCTCGTTCTTGTCCTCAGGTGCATTCGCCCTGTCCGCATCACCCCCTCTCCATTCAGAAAAGCTATGTCGATCGCGGTACTTCAGATTAGCTTTGACTTAGCCTTTAATTGCACCAACTGTTAATCCCTTGACGAAAAACCTTTGGAAAAACGGATAAGCGATGAGGATCGGTAGTGAGCCGATAACCGCAATTGCGACCCGCACCCCTTGCGTTGGTATAACGTCTCCGTCTACTCGGGTCGAGTAATCGACGTTATCAAGCAAGTATTGGACGTTTAGCAGAATCGTATTAAGCAGCACCTGGATGCTGTACAATCTATTGTCCGAAATATAGATCAGCCCATTGAACCAGTCATTCCAATAGTTGATCACCTGGAACAAACCAACCGTCGCTAAGACGGGAAGGGACAGTGGCAGCACCATTTGCATAAAGATTCTAAATTCCCCTGCACCATCTATGTGCGCCGATTCCAGAATAGCTCCGGGTACCGACACCGAGAAGAACGTTCGCAGTAGAATAACGTAGAAGGCACTGACCAGCAGACCCGGAACAATTAGCGCGAGAAGCGTATTATCGATATTGAATACGTTTGCATAAATCAGATAGGTTGGAACCAATCCACCATTGAAGAGCATTGTGAAGAAAACGAAGAAGGAGAAGAAGCGGCGTGCAGGCAATTCTTTCTTGGATAGCGGATAAGCCAGTAGTGTCATCAGAATTAGACTGACAACCGTTCCGACGACAGTAATGAATACCGAAATCCCGTAAGCATTGAAAATATCGGTAGATTTCTCAAAAATAAATCGGTAGCTCTCCAGGCTGAATTCACTTGGAAAGAACGTGTACCCTTCCCGAATAATCGTGTTCTCGTCTGTGAATGATGCCGATACGAGAAGCAGAAATGGAATGAGGCAGAACGCTGCAATAAGCACGAAGATGACATGGATGACGCTTTGTTCCAACGTGTTTCTTCTCAATGGATTTGTGCCCCCTTAGAACAAAGAGTTGTCTGGATTTATTTTTTTAACTACATAGTTGGAGAAAATGATTAGCACAAATCCGACGACGGACTGGTAGAATCCAGCAGCAGAGGCCATCCCAATGTCTCCGTTCTTAAGCAGCGCGCGGTACACATAGGTGTCCAAGACGTTAGTCGTTGGAAGAAGCGGTCCCGAATCCATCGGAACTTGATAGAACAGGCCGAAATCTGCGTAAAATATTCTTCCGATCTGCAGCAAAGTCATGATTACGATGATAGGTGTTAGCGATGGGAGTGTAATATGCCAAATTTGTTTGAACTTCCCGGCACCATCTATCGTTGCTGCCTCGTAAAACTCGTGATCGATCCCGACAACCGCGGCGAAATAAATAATGCATAAGTATCCGACGGTATGCCATACTTTCACGATCGTCAGAATGATCGGCCAGTACTTGGGCTCCGTATACCACATGATTGGATCCACTCCGAACAAGGGCAGAATAGAGTTGTTTACGAACCCCGTCTCCATGCTTAGCAACGAGAACACTAAGTATCCGATAATAACCGTCGAGATCAGGTAGGGCAGCAGAATCGCGCTTTGGTAAAATCGGCGCATGAAGCGGCCTTTCAATTCATTGAGCATAATGGCCAGCACGACCGATAAAACCAAATTCAAGACAATAAACCCGGCGTTATACAATATCGTGTTTCTCGTGATGATGTAAGCTTCCGATGTTTTGAACAAATATTCGAAATTCCGGAATCCGATCCAATCCCCACCGAAGACGCCCTTAGAGAAATCAACCTCCTTGAAAGCGATTACAACTCCGGCCATTGGAATGTAGTTATTGATTAACAAATAAGTAATTCCAGGGAGGAGCATTAAGTACAGTACTCTGTATTTTCTTATATTTCGAAATGCTGCTAGGTTCAACCAAGTCGTCATAGCGATACCCTTCCCCTCTGTGTAATGACTTCAGGATGCCTCGTGAATGTTTCCCTTTTATTCTGAGCCACAGACTTTTTTATTGTCGTAATCCAGAAAGGATTCCCTATGATGGCACTTCGCGTTCGACTAATCCCTCCCCTATTCAATTAATTCTTCCAGCGGAAAAACTAATTAAACGTGCCTATTTGCTTTTTCCATCGATTTGTGATCATTATATTAACATTACTTGCCCCTTGTCAACGAATTATTTTAATATTTACCAGTTTATAAATGACGAGCTATAAGGGGCAAGTTCGAGGCGTTGACAGCCCATAGTGCCATTATCTATAATCGCAGTGACACAACTTTTGCAATATTATCCAATATAATTCAAGGATATGGAGAGTATAAAATGATTAAAATCGGAAATCAGCAAATGCTAAGGGAGATCAATATTTCTACACTACTTCATACGGTTTTAGAGCATGGACCGATCTCTCGAGTCGAACTATCCCGCAAAACCAAGCTCAGTCCGACAACCGTATCGGTACTCATAGAAGACATGATTCGTGAGCAGTACGTTCATGAGATAGGGATGTCTGGCAGCGGAGTCGGCCGTAAAATGACGCTTCTTAGCATCCGCGCGGATGGCGGATATGTCATCGGTGTCGATCTGTCCATTTCGCCGGCACACTGCGTTCTTCTGAACTTGAATGGGGAGCTCATCGGCAGCCAGAATCTTAAATCAGTATTCGGCGAGGAGCAATTTCGGACCGATTTGGTTCAATCTATTCAATCCTTTATCGAACAGCATCAGATTCCGATGAAGTCAATTAAACGCATTGGTATTTCCCTACCGGGAAGACTTGACGATACGCAGAGCGTTGTCATCATGTCCCGCTATTTACAGCTTAATGATTTTCCTTTACGAAAAGTGCTGGAAGAGGCGCTCTCCATTCCGGTTCTTCTGACGAACGATCTGGACGCAGCCGGTTTCGCAGAGCGGTTTAGCGGAGCAGCCAAAGGGGATCATACGATCATATTCCTGATGCTTGGGTACGGAACAGGCGCCGGACTTGTCTTAAACGGTGAGATTTACCATGGATCCAGCGGTGCGGCTGGAAGAATTTCATCTTTCGCTCCTTACACCACGCCTCTTCTCTCAGAACGGTTAAAGAGAGATTTTCCCGATAGATTTGAAGCCTTGACTCCAGAAGAAACGATTCAAACCTATGTTGATTTAGCTTTATCCGGTGTTCAACCCTTCACCGAGCAGGTCAATCTCATGATTGAAGAGCTGGCCGACTATTGTGGTAAAATACTACAAATAATAAATCCACAGAAAATGATACTGGGCGGCTGGATTACCGATAACAAATCGTTTCTCGATAAGTTAATTGCCTCCATTCACGCCAAAGAAAGCTCTCCTTATGGGGCTACTCCGATTGTCGTTTTCCATTGGAAAAAATACGGAGCAGCTAAGGGCGCAGCTATGCTTGGTCTGCATGAAATCTTTAAGCGCATAACAGTGCAATAATCGTCTCTATACCACCAGTAAATATACGTAATAATACAAACTAATAAATAAGGAAGAACCCCGCACTTTCCGTGGCTCTCCCTTGCTTATTTCAACTATTTCAATCAGTTCTTATGGAAGAATATTTCCAGCTGCAGTATAAATTTGATACCATTCTTCTCTGCTAAGCGTAATTTCGCTCGCTTTCGCCATTTCTGCGACACGCTGGGCATTCGTACTACCAAGAACCGGCTGCATTTGTGCCGGATGTCGGAGTACCCATGCGATCGCGATTGCCGCGCTCGTAACCGATTTTTCTTCTGACAAGCGGTTCAGCACAGCGTTAAGCTCGGGATACGCTTCATCATTGAGGAACGTCCCAGCAAAAAATCCATATTGAAGCGGAGACCACGTCTGGATCGTGATCTCTTTCAGTCGGCAATAATCCAGAATACCTCCGTCTCTGTTAATTGCGGCTTGATCCAGCATGTTAACATGCAAACCTGCATCCACCATACCAGAGAAGGCAGGACCGAATTGCAGTTGATTGACGATCAACTGTTGATTCAAGCTTTTGTTTAACAGCTCGATCTGCATGGGGTTCTGATTGCTTACGCCAAAAAAACGCACCTTGCCTTCATGCTGCAGCTGATCGAAGGCTGAGGCCACCTCTTCCGGTTCCACCAAAGTATCCGGCCTATGAAGAATAAGCATGTCCAAATAGTCTGTATTCAGACGCTTCAAAATGCCATCAACGGAAGTGACAATATGTTCCTTAGAAAAATCGAAACTGCCGCTTCTTATCCCGCATTTGGACTGGATAAACATTTGCTCCCGAACACTCGGCCTCATCTCAACGGCCTCGGCAAACAATTCCTCGGATTTCCCGTTCCCATAAATATCAGCATGATCGAATAGATTGATTCCGGATTCAAGCGCGGTACCGATCAAATGACTAGCATCCTTCAATTCCATTTCGGCAATACGCATACAACCAAGTGAGAGTACGGATGTTCTAAGATTGCTTGTTCCAATATTCATTTGTCTCATGATGATCATTTCCCTTCAGGATTGTGTTTGTTTCTATACTCTTGAGGCGTTTCTCCCGTGTACTTCTTAAATGAATAACTGAAATAATGCGCATTCTCATAACCTAATTCTTTGGAAATTTCCAACACCTTCAGTTTTGTATGCTTTAGGCTTTTTTTGGCGGCATTCATCTTCGTTTCAATGATAAATTCATTGATCGTATTATTCGTCTCACGTTTGAATACAGCGCAAATGTAAGTGGGCGACATGAACACTTCATTCGCAATTTCGGCTAGCGAAATATTGTCTGCATAATGCTCATTTACGTAATGCTTGATCCGGTCGACGAGAGAAAGATGCTTCCGACTGTACTTGAAGCTATAATAGTCGGTTACGCCGAACAGCATCTTGCTCGCATGGGTTTTGATTTCCGTTAAGCTTTCCGCTTTCATTATGGCTTGCAATGATGCGACGTAGCTGGCGTTAATGTCGCCAACTTCCCCTTCCGTTTTGCATATTTCACGGTATGCGTTAATGACAAGCTCTAGAAAGAGCCCTCTGCTATACGCTTGCGAAAAATTCTGAGCAAGTGCAAGCAAACGATAATATTCTTCTAAGGTGTCGCTGACTTTACCGCACTCTCCCATTTTGATTTGGGCAAGGATCAGCTCCTGTAATTCCTTTAATCTGGCATTGTCATGAATATCGTTAATGGCGTCCATAGAGTTGGTATCGATAATATCATTGATATGAATGATAGAGTTGTTGCCGGTATAAAACTTATATCCAATCGCATGACAGGCGCAATCGTACGAAAGACTGGCGGTATGCATGTTGACACAATTCCCGATTCCGATCGACAGTGTAATCCCTTCAAAATCATGGAGCAGCTGCTCTATACCTTCGAAGATCGGCGTCATTTTCTCTGTCCTGCAAAATTCTCCGCTCAAAATAATGACAAACTCGTTATCCCTTGTCGTAAAACAAATCCCTGCTTGCCAATGATTTAAGAGCTGTTCGATCAAGTTCTTAATGGAAAAATTATAAAACTGTATACGTTCGACACCCTTGTTTTTGATCTGATTCTCATATTCGTCCATTTTGGCGACTGCAACAACGATGTCTTGGTGAATCGTAAACGGGAGATCGAAATAGTGAATTCTTTCCTCGAGCTCATCTTCACTTTGCGTCCAATTCAAGACAAGTTGGTTCAGAAATTTGTCCCGCATTAGCGATAGGTTTTCTGAAAGCTGCTTTGTGAGCCGTTTCATCACCTGATCTCGTTGAAATTCCATTTCGATAGCATCGTGTACTTTCTTGAGAACAGAAATGACTTCCTTCAGCTGAATCGGCTTCAGAATGTACCCGGCAGCCTTCACGCTCAGTGCCATTCTGGCGTAATCAAAATCCTGCACACCGCTGATTAACACGATTTTCGTCTGTAATTCTTTCTCTTGCAATTGAATGGCAACCTCTAAGCCGTTATAGAAAGGCATTTGGATGTCCGTAATCAAAATATCGGGTTGCAGCTCCAAACAAAGCTCAAGCGCCTCCTTTCCATTACTTGCAACCCCAACAACCTTCATATCAAGCTCGTTCCAAGGAATTGCATCGCCTAATGTTTCCGTTACCATGAAATCATCGTCTGCTAGAACTATCGTTATCATCTGTTTCCTCCATGCTGTAATACGTAGGAATCGTCACCTCCACGGTGATTCCTTCGATTTGGTTGCGTAGGTATCGAATGCCGTATCCTTCCCCGAACGTGTTCTGAAGACGTTGATGCACGTTCTTAATCGCGAAGGAATGTTCTTTCTCGCAGTTTGAAGTCAGCAAACGATTGAGATCATCGACATCGGCCCCTACACCGTTATCAATAATGGAGATGACAATTTTGTCCGCTATTCGACTCGCTGTGATTAGGATTTCAAGCTCGCCAATTTTTTGATGGAAACCGTGAATAATCGAGTTCTCAACAAGAGGCTGAATAACGAGCTTTACAATCTTGAATGCGCGAAGCTCGCGCGGAATTTGAATCGAATACCGTAACTTCGGACCGAAACGCGACGATTGAATTTCCAAATAACTGTTGGTGTGGCTGATTTCTTCTTCCAGTGTAATAATTTCGCGCCCCTTGCTTAGCGAATACCGGTAAAAATTAGCGAGCGAATTAATCATTCTGCAAATAACGGGCGCATTGTATTTGATCGCATACATATTGATTGAATCCAAGGTGTTATATAAAAAGTGAGGATTTATTTGGGCTTGCAGCACTTTAAGCTCTGCATCTTTCGCATGTAGCTCGGCTCTTTGCTTGTTCAAATCACTGACGTACAGCTTCTCGATCAAGTCTTTGATTTGGCCAATCATCTGCTTATATTGCAAAATTAAATAACCGAACTCGTCTTTCTTGTTATAGGTAATATCGATATCAAAGTTATTCCCGCGTACGTTACGCATCGATTTAACGAGCTTCGTTATCGGGCTGGAAATGTTGCGCGAAAGGAAGAAAGCGGCTAAAAGCGCCGTTGTCATGCATAACAAGAGCAGAAGAACGACATTCCGCGTCAACTGAGTCTGATCAGAGTTAACCTCGCTCAAGTTCGTAATATTTACGATTTTCCAATCGATATTATCTAACGTTTTAACCGTTACGATGGCTTTTCCCTTGTTCAAATCCATAATTTGCGCCGTGTCGGCACCTTTCTGCAATGATTGGAGAAGGCTGACTTCGGCTTTAGTGACGGTGTCGCTGCTCATCAAGATTTGATTGTTTGGATCCATAATGCATATTTTGCTTTCCTTGGATGGTCTGTAATTGGACAGAACATCGATGAAGCTTGCTTTCTCCAATTCGATGGTCAGCAAGGCTGCGTAATCGTAGCGATCGGCATTCTTTAAGCTGAACATGCGGCGCGAGAGGATTACATGATCTTGATCCGGACTGGCATACACCGCCATATTTTTCGTGCCTATGTTGTGATACCATGGTTCATGTTCGACCTGAGAAATATCTTGCACCTTCGATGATATGTCATATTTATGATATTCTGGTCGGTTTATGAAATAAAGCTTGGGCACAATAGCCGAATGGGAAGTTACGTAATAATTGGACAAATAATAACTGTCTAGCGCGCGATCCACTTTGATAATTTGCGTGACGTTATCCGACAAATCATCCGAAGGGCTTTCGCCCAAAACCTCCTGAATCATGGGATTGAAAGAAATCAATGTGGTCAGCTCATAGGCAAATTCTAACCGCTCCTGTACGTTTAACCGGGCGGAGTCCAGATTTTTTTCGATCAACTCGTTCATTTTCTTATTAATAATGTTGGTGGAGCCTATATAGACAACGATTGTAATAATGACGGATGGAATGAGAATCGAGGCCAGGAAGTATAACACCAGTCGTTTGCGAATGTTCATATAACCTGGTACAAAGCTCCTTTCTCAAAGGTTTATAAGTCACACACAGTATATCAACAAAAACAAAACCGCAACAAGATAGCGCATACATTTGCATAACATTTCGAACTTTTTACCTTAAGTTATTTAATTTCTTATCCTTTTTATTCTTGCTAACATAATGCTTGCAAGCGCTTAACAAAATGATTAGAGGGGGATTCACTTTGAGGCCGAACCTTGTAAAACCGATTTACCGCGCAGGACTAGCCAGTCTTTTCTCCGTGGCGCTCATTGCTAGCACCGGGTGCGGAGGAAATAACAATTCATCGCCAAGCCATACAGCGAACAGCAGCTCACCAGCTGCTCCCAGCGTCAAAATGGAGACCGTACGTGTCTGGACAAACGATGCCTCATACAAGCCAGTATTGGAGCCTCTCGTCGAGAAGTATAATCAAGGCCAAGGCTTGATAGACGGCATCAATATCGAGTACAAATTGTTCGGAAGCAATTACGACGATGTATTGAAGGTTGCGCTGGCCGCCGGTCAGGCTCCCGAGCTGTATAAATTTGTCGGCACCGTGAAGGAG